>VFKU01000939.1 GCA_009885415.1 Rhodothermota bacterium | reverse complement strand
CAGCGTGGCGTCGAGCGCGTGGTGGTCGGTGACGATGAGGTCGATGCCCCGGCGGCGCGCTTCATCGGCGGCGTCGAAGGCGTTGATGCCGTTATCGACCGTGATCAGGAGCGAAACGCCGTCGGCAGCGGCTTCGGCGACGCTGTCGCGATTGATGCCGTAGCCTTCGGTCATGCGGTTGGGCATGGCGTGACTGACGGCGCGCAGGCCGGCGCGGCGCAGGCCCCGCACGGTGAGCGCGGCAGCGGCCATACCGTCCACGTCGTAATCGCCGAAGACCCGCACGTGCTGGGATTTCTCGCGCGCGTGACGGATGCGATCGACGGCGGCGGCCATGCCGGTGAGGGCGAGGGGATCGCTGAGCGAACGATGGTGGGTCTCGAGAAACTCCTGCGCCTCGGGCACAGCGCGAAGCCCACGCGCGGCGAGCACCTGGGCGACGATGCCGGGCACGCGCAGGCCCGCCGCGAGCGAGCGGACGACGGCGCGGTCGGTCTCGGGGAGAATCCATGCGGTTTGCACGGGGGAGGGGTTCATCGCGTGGGTTTCGCAATGCGGACGACTTCGTCGATGACGTCGTCGAGATTTTTTCCGGTCGTGTCGAGGAGGACCGCGTCGTGGGCCGGTCGGAGGGGCGCGACTGCGCGGTTTCGATCGTTGTCGTCCCGCGCGGCGATCTCGGCTTCGAGCGCGGCGCGATCGACCGGGACCCCGTTCTTCTCCAGTTCGAGCGCGCGGCGCTGGGCGCGTTCGCCGATTGAGGCGTCCAGGAAAATCTTGCAGCGGGCGCGGGGGAAGACGACCGTGCCCATGTCGCGCCCTTCGGCGACGGTGGGCCCCTTTGCGGCGAATTCGCGTTGCAACTGGACGAGGTGCGCGCGGACGGCCGGCACGCCGTCGAGATGGCGGATATTGCGGGTCACTTCGGGCGTGCGGATCGCTTGGGAGACGTCGTGTCCTTCCACGCGAACGAGCAGCCCGCCGTCTTGTTCGATGAGTTCGAGGGGCATGCGCCGGGTGGCCTCGGCGAGTGCGTCGGGATCGCTCAGGCTGACGCGGGAGTGCATCGCCCACCAGGTCGCCGCGCGGTACATCGCGCCGGTGTCCAGGAAGCGCATGCCGAGGCGGCGCGCGGCCTCGCGGGCGACCGTGCTCTTGCCGGCGCCGGCGGGGCCGTCGATGGCGACGATGTCTACGAGAGACTCGGGGTCGGGCGTCGTCGGCTGGTTCGGAGTGCTGGGCATCGCAGGTTAGTTTCCGGCCCGGAGGCGCGTGGCGATGGACTCGTGCAGGGGCGGGCGGAGCACGCCGAATTCAGTGACGATGCCGGCGATGAGATCAGCCGGGGTGACGTCGAAGGCGGGGTTGTAGACCTTGACGCCGTCGGGGACGGTGACGCGGCCGAAGCCCTCGCTGATTTCTTCGCGCGCGCGTTGCTCGATGGGGATGTCAGCGCCGGAGGCGAGGGTGAGATCGAAGGTGGAGGAGGGCGCGGCGACGTAGAAGGGGATGCCGTGGGCCTTGGCGAGCACCGCGACGGAGTAGGTGCCGATTTTGTTGGCGGTGTCGCCGTTGGCGGCGATGCGGTCTGCGCCGACGACGACCATCTGCACGCGGCCTTCGCGCATGACCTGCGCGGCCATGTTGTCGCAAATGACGGTGACGTCGATGCCGGCCTGTTGGAGTTCCCAGGCGGTGAGGCGTGCGCCCTGGAGGAGCGGGCGGGTCTCATCGGCGAAGACTTCGAAATGGCGGCCTAGCTCGTGGGCGCGGAAGAGGAGGGCCAGCGCGGTGCCGTAGTCGGAGGTGGCGAGACCGCCGGCGTTGCAGTGGGTGAGGACGCCTGCGCCTTCGGCGATGAGGGGCGCGCCGGCTTCGCCGATTTGCCGGCAGACCCGGCGGTCTTCGTCGAGAATGGCGAGAGCTTCGGATTCGAGCGCGCTGAAGACGCTCGCGGCGGTGTCGGTGCCGTTGAGAGTTGCGGCGCGGGCCCGCATGCGGTCGAGGGCCCAGAAGAGATTCACGGCGGTGGGGCGGGAGGTGGCGAGGCGGTCGGCGGCGGCGCGGGCGGCATCGATGGCCGCCTTGCCCGAGGCAGGGCGGGCTTCGCTGAGACCGACGACCACGCCGAGCGCCGCGCAAACGCCGATGGCCGGGGCCCCACGGACCCGCAACGATCGAATCGCCTCCCAGACCTGCTCGACCGTGCTCAGTTCTATTTCCAGGTACTCGACCGGGAGGAGGGTCTGGTCGATGATGAAGAGGCGTCCGTCGCGCCAGGATATTGTTTGGACGGGCACGTGGTGGATCCCCCAAGGTATGAGCTCATGCTACTGAATGCTTCGGCGGGGCCGCAAACGAGGCGAAGACTCTGGAGTGACGACGCCCAGCTTTGCTGGGCTTGGTAAAGCGGCAGCTATCGCTGCCGCAGTCCAAAGAGCCAGCCTTATTCGCCGAAGGACTTGCGGATATGGTCTAGGAAGCGTTTGTGGAGGGGGTAGGTGGCGGTGGAGCTGAGTTCTTCGAATTTTTTGATGAGTTCCTTCTGTTCCTTGGAGAGTTTCGCGGGTGTTTCAACGACGACGGTGATGAGCAAATCGCCCTTTTGGTAGCCACGCAAATCGGGGACGCCTTTGCCGCGCATGCGGAAGACGGTGCCCGACTGGGTGCCGGCAGGGATTTTCAGGTCGGTCTCTTCGTCGAGGGTGGGGACTTTAATTTCCGCGCCGAGGATGGCTTGCGGAAAGCTGATGGGGACTTCGCAGTGCAGGTCGTTGCCTTCGCGCTCGAAAACCTCGTCCTCCTGGACTTCCAGGGCGACATACAAATCGCCGCGCGGGCCGCCGCTGCGCCCGCCTTCACCTTCGCCGGTCATGCGCAGGCGCGAACCGGTGTCCACGCCGGGCGGAATTTTTACGCTGAGTTCGCGTTGGGCAACGGTGCTGCCGGAGCCGTTGCAGGCGCGGCAGGGGTCCTTGATGACACCGCCGGTGCCTTGGCAGCGCGGGCACGTGCGCGAGATGCTGAAAAAACCTTGTGACACGCGGACCTGGCCGGCGCCGCCGCACTGGGTGCAGCGCTCGACGCTGGAACCCTTGGCCGCGCCGCTGCCGGTGCACTCCTGGCAATTCTCGTGGCGCTTGAATCGGATGGTCTTCGAGGCGCCGTAGGCGGCTTCGCGCAGGGTGAGGCCAAGGCGGTATTCGAGATCGTCTCCGCGCGCGGCGGCGCGCGGTCCGCCTCCGCCGCGGTTGCCGCCGAAGAAGGCGTCGAAGATGTCGTCGAAGGGGGAGCCGCCGCCTGCGCCGAATCCGCCGAAGCCCTGGCCACCGGCCCCTGAGCTGCCGCCGCGGTCGTAGCGCGCGCGCTTCTCCT
>VFKU01000766.1 GCA_009885415.1 Rhodothermota bacterium | reverse complement strand
CTCCTCCGGCCGCGGGCGCGCTGTAGGGCCGGTAGGCCGCGCCGGGCAACCAGCCCCCGGTCGCCTGCGTGAGGTTCTGCGTGAACCCCCGCTCGATGAAGGCCGTCGTCTTCAGGCGCTCCGAGGCCGCGCGCGTCCGCTCGATTCCCATTACCACCGACGAAAAGCTGCCGTACACGATCGCCAGAATGATCGTGAGCAGCGTGATCGCGACCATGATCTCGATCAGCGTGAACCCGCGGTTGCGTCTATCGCGCCGGATTGCCAACATCCACCTGCGCTCCGTCGTACACCAGATACTGCAACTTCTTTTCCAACTCCGGCCCGCGCACGGTCACTTCAACTTCGAAGAGCCCGGGGTTTTCTTTCTTGTCCCTCGCCTTGGAGGAAAACTCGTAGGAGTAGTCCGGAAACCGCGCGCCGAGTTCGCCCTTCCCGGACGCCTTGCCGCTGAGCACCTCAAGTTCGGCCTGGCTCACCGCCTGGCCCACCGCCATCCGCGCCGTCGCCTGTTCCTCGGCCTGCACAAACAGCCGCACCGTCGCGTAGTGACTCTCGATCAAGATTGTCAGCCCCACGCCAAGCACCGCGAGCGCGACGACCACCTCGATCAGCGTGAACCCGCCCCGGCGCGTCATTTCGCGTTGTCCAGGGCGAAGCCCGTCTGGCCCGTTGCCGGGTCCCAGGTCACCACAAAGGCGTGGCCCTCGCTGTTCATCAACCAAAATTTCGTCTCGACCTCGATCCCCGCCGGCGTGATCACCGCCTCCACCACGCCCTTCTCGTATTCCTTGCCGCCCACACTGGCGAGCACCAGCGTCACTTCCTCCGGCAAATGCGTGCGGCCGAGCAGCGCGCCGCCGACTTCCTCGGGTTCCATCTTTTTCTCGTCGGGCCCGGTCAGCTCGAACTTATCCTTCTGTTGACTGCGCGGCAACGCTCTTTCGTCGTGCTTCACGCGATCCGCGCGCGCGCCGATCAGGCCACGCGCACGCTTCGCCGCAGATTTCGACATGCGCAGCGCCTGCTCATCGAGCACGTTGAGCCCCGCTTCGGATTGCTTTGCGCCGGCCTTCAACCCGCCTGAAGACTGCTTGGCGAGTTCCGCCTGGGCCAACCGCTCGAGTTCCGCATCGTCTTTCGGAAAACCATTCAAGGTCTTCGTCTTGTCGCCGGAGGCCGTATCGAGTTTCTCCTCCTCCTCGTCGACAGGCTCCGGAGTCTTCTCGACCCAATACTCCTGCGCCGCAAAATCGAACTTAAAGGTGAGCGTCTCCCCCCCAAGCGCCGCCTCGGCCATCGCCGCCGTGCCGTAATTCGCCAGGTGTTGCGCCGCGCCCTCGTGCGTGCTGAAAAGCAGCACCGGCAAGAGGCGCGGCGCCGCCATCGCGATCACCCCGGCCATGATCGCAATCACGACCAGCAGCTCGATCAGCGTAAACCCGCGCCGCCGCATCCGGACTCGCAGCACCGTCCGCCCCCCTTACTTCTCGTCCTTGGCGCCCATCGAATCGCTCGAAATGTCTGCGTTCTCCTTGGTACCGCCTTCCTGACCGTCGGCGCCGTAGGAAATGATCACGAACTCCGTCCCGCTCTCGAGCTTGTACACGTAGGGATGGCCCCAGGGATCGAGTGGGACCTCCTTCTGATCCAGGAACTTGACGCCCTTCTCGTTCTCCACCAAGACGTTCAAGCCTTCTTCGCTGGACGGGAATTTTTTGAATTCGAGCCGATAGCTGATCAGCGCGGACTTGAAGTTGCTGATCTGGTTTTGCGCGGCCGCGCGCTCGCCCTTGCCGAGCGCATTCAACACGTTGAAGCCCACGATCGCCGCCAACATCGCAATGATCGCGATCACCACCATCAGCTCGATCAGCGAGAAGCCGCCCTCGCCGCCCCGCCGCGCCCTACGCCGTCCTGGTTCCATGTTCGCCTCTCCTCCGCGGCGCTCCGCCGCACACACGCCTCAGCCAATACCCGAGGTCAGATTCAAAATCGGCAACAGAATCGACAACACCAGCAGCCCCACAAACACACCCATCACCACGATGATCAGCGGCTCGAGCAGGCTCACCGCCGCGTCCACCGTCACCTGCACGTCCTCGTCATACGTGTCCGCCACGCGCACCAGCATGTTCTCCAGCTCGCCGCTGCGCTCGCCCAACTCGGTCATGTGAATCAGCAACGGCGGGAACACACCCGCCGCGCGCAAGGGACCGCCCAAGCCGCCGCCGCGCCGCACTTCGGCCT
>VFKU01000035.1 GCA_009885415.1 Rhodothermota bacterium | reverse complement strand
TTGCCGACGTCGTGCAGGAGTCCGGCGATGAAATCCTCGCCCTGGAAGGCGCCCTTGGCGTGCGCACCAAGTTTTTTGCACAGCGCCGCTACCCGTGTTGAGTGTTCCCACAGGCCGTGCTTATGCAGGAGTTCCTCGGTGTCCTTGTCCTGCACGGCGTCGAGCACCGCGACTCCGACGACGATGTTTCGGACTTCGCGCACGCCGAGGATAACCAGCGCGAGCTTGAGTGTGCCGATGACCTGGCGCATGCCGTAATAGGGCGAGTTGCTAACTTTAAGCAACTTGGCGGTCAGGACCGGGTCGCGCTCGATGACGCGGCTGACCTCGGAGAGGGCCACTTCGCTGTTCGCGGTGAGCGCCATCACTTCGGCGACGACCACGGGCATGGCCGGAAGATCGCCGACCCGCGCGATAATTTTTCCGAGTGAACTGCCGCTTTCGATCATGACCGTCCCCCTGCCGCTCGACTACCTGGCCAACAGTACGGGGCAGGGCGCGTGATTGATCACGTACTGCGTCGTGCTGCCCAACAACAATTCGCGGACCTTGGAATGGCCAAAGGCGCCCATGACCAGGAGGTCCGCCTGGCGCTCGCGTGCAAAATCGACAATGACGTCGCGCGGATCGCCCTCGCGCACGGTGTATTCCACCTGGAGATCGTGTGCTTGCAGGTAGCCGCGGGCGTCTGCCACGACGGAGTCGCCGTCTTTGGAGACCACGATGACTTCGAAGGGCACGAGCCAGGCCTCGCCGATAGCGGTGGCAAATTGCAGCGCGTGGCGCGCGTGCGGGCTGCCGTCGTAGGCGACGACGAAGCGTTGGATTTTGGCCTCGCGCCGGCCCGTGACGATGACGGGGCATTGTGCGTGGCGCACGACGGTCTCGGTGGTAGAGCCGATGATCCCGCCGAGACGGTCGCCGCGCTCGCCGCCGCGTCCCATGACGACGAGATCGGCGAGTTCACTCTGTTCGATGATGCTGTGTGCGACGGCCCCGGTGGTCTGCATGGGGTGGAAGGGTACGCCGCTTTTTTCGCAGCGTTGCCTGAAATCTTCGAGCGCGGCGCGGCCCTTTTCTTCGAGAATGAGGGCCATGTTGTTCTGATAATTGACGTAGGGGGCCGTGCCGAGCGAGGCGGAGATGTCGCGCAGGAAGGGCCCCTCGAGGAGCCGGATGTCCACGACGTATAGGCCCACAAGCGAGGCCTCGTGCTGCTTGGCGAGGCCGATCCCGTAGTGCATGCCGAGGCCGGCATCTTCGCTGCCGTCGGTGGGCACGAGAATTTGCTTAATCATTCGATCGCCCCACTGTCTGCAACCCCCTTTGAATCCTATAGTGTAACGGAGGGGACGGCGGCCATTACAAATTCGCCGAAGGCGCGCAGGATTCCGATGCCCTCTTGCTGGCTCTTTTCGGGGTGGAACTGCGTACCAAAGACGGCGCCCCGGCCCACGACGGAGGCGAAGCGTACGCCGTAGTCCGTGGTCGCGTAGACGAGATCGGGCGCGGAAGGCACGGGATAGAAGCTGTGCACGAAGTAAACAAAAGGCGAGGCCGTCGTGTATTTGAGCAACGGGCAGGGTCGGCCGGGCACGGGATCGAGCGTGTTCCAGCCCATGTGCGGAACCTTCAAGGCGTGGGTGGCACCGGTGCCGGCGGGGAAGCGCACGACGCGCCCGGGGAGAATGCCGAGGCCGGGCGAGCCTTCGCCTTCTTCGCCGTAGTCGAAGAGAAGCTGCATGCCGATGCAGATGCCGAGCATCGGTTTTCCGGACTGCGCCTGTTCGAGCAAAGGGCCCACGAATCCCCGCTCTGCGAGGCCCGTGAAACAGTCTTTGAACGCACCTACTCCCGGCAAAACGACGCCCGAGGCGTCCTCGATGTCCTTCGGATTGTCCGAAATCACGGCCTCGAAACCGCCGCGCTCGAAGCCCTTTTGGGCGCTACGGAGGTTGCCCATACCGTAGTCGACGATGACGATCATGTCTCGATGACGCCTTTGGTGGAGGGGACGCCTTTGACGCGCGGATCGCGGCTGAGGGCCTCGCCCAGCGCGCGCGCGAAGGCCTTGAACATGACCTCGACGCCGTGGTGGGCGTTGCTGCCGTATCGCAGGACGACGTGCAGGGTCAGCCGCGCGTTCATGGCAAAGGCGCGGAAGAACTCCTCGGCCAGCTCGGTGTCGAATTCGCCCAGGATTACCTTGGGGATGTCGGCGCGATAGACGAGGTAGGGCCGGCCGCTGAAATCCACGGCGGCCTCGGCGAGGGCCTCGTCCATGGGGATGACGGCATGGCCAAAGCGGCGGATGCCCTCGGGCGTGCCGATGGCCTTGAGAAAGGCCTGGCCGAGGCAGATGCCGACGTCTTCGACGGTGTGGTGGGCGTCGATGTGCAGGTCGCCCTCGGCCTTCACTGTGATATCGAAGAAGCCGTGCTTGGCCAGGTGGGTGAGCATGTGGTCGAAGAAGCCGACCCCGGTGGAAATCTCCGATTGGCCGGTGCCGTCGAGATTCACGGAGACCTGGATCCGGGTTTCGTTCGTCTGTCGGGATAGCTCGGCTTTACGCATATTCGCTCCCTACCAAAACCGCACCGGCCTATCGGCCGAGAAAGAGCCGTTCCGCGAGAAACGCGGGCAGCCCGGCCGCCGCGATCTTGTCGGCCGTCTGTTTGATCGGGTAGTTGATGCGCACCAGTTGGAAGAGGTTCGTGGCCGTGTCGAAGAGGCCGAAAGAGGCCCGGGGATCGCCGTCGCGCGGCTGGCCGACGGAGCCTGGGTTGACGAAGTAGAGCTTGTCGCCGCTGAGATCGAATTTCATCTCGGCATTGAAACTATAGGCGCCGTCGCGCGAAAAAATTCCAGGACTGTGGGTATGGCCGAAGAAACAAATGCGGCAGCCCTGATCCTGGACTTGCCGGATATGCGGCAGGATGTCTTCCCAGTTGAAGAGATAAGAGTTGCGGTTGTTCGGCGAGCCGTGGACGGCGAGGAAATTTCCAAATTTCTGGACGTCGGGCAGGCCGCGCAGCCATTCAAGGTTGTCCTTGCGCAGCGCCTCTCGTGTCCACATCGCGGCGGAGAGCGCAACGGGATTGAAGCCCCAGGGCTCCTCGAGTCCGCAGGCGACCGCGTCGTGATTGCCGCAGATCGTCGGGATGTTGCGCTGCCGCATCAGGTCGCAACATTCGTTCGGGTTGGCGTTGTAGCCCACGATGTCGCCGAGGTTGATGATCTTGTCGACGCCGGCCTTGTCGATGTGCGCGAGCACAGCGGTGGTCGCCTCGAGGTTGGCGTGATTGTCCGAGATTATGGCGTAACGCAAAAGGACCGTCTCCGCGCCCGCTGTTTCGGGCTACAGGGTTTGCTCGATTTCGTCAACGAAAAATACCGACGGCCTCGCGCGCGTAAACGACGCGCGTTGTCCCGGTAACTCTAATGGGTATGCCCTTCCCCCGGCAAAGCGCGGTAGTATACTGAAAAGCCCTTTGCGTTTTCTCCAGTCTCTATTCCTGGCCCGGCGCAGGGTTTTCAGGGGCGTCCACGGGCTCAGCAGGGCCCGTCTGCGCCTCGAAGACCCCGTAATCCACCGTGAGATGCTCGGCCCCGTCCAGATAACGCGCCAGCATGAACAGGCAATCGCTCAGGCGGTTCAGAAATACCAGGATGTGCGCGGCCTCGAAGGCCGGGACGGCCTCTTTGAGGCGGACGGCCGAGCGTTCGGCCTGGCGGACGAGGGTGCAGGCGAAATCGAATTGTGCGGCCAGCGGGGTCGAAGCCGAGAGGATGAATTGCTTGGGTAGCTTCACTTTCGCTTCGAGTTCGGACTGGAAGGCTTCGAGCCTGGCGAGGTGGGTGGCGTCGACGTCGAGGCGGCGGTATTCGGGTTTGCGATTTTCGGGGTCGTTGCACTGCGAGCCCATGAGAAAGTAGACGTGCAGGAGCCAGTGCAGCAACTCGCCCAGGCGCTTGGCGTCGTCGCGGCCGGAGGCGAGCAGTTCGAGCCGGCATAGCGCGGTGTAGGCGCGCAGGGTGTCGATCTGTCCGCAGCACTCGATCAGCGGGTGTGACTTGGAGTATTCGACGCCTGCGATGGTGACCGTGGTGCCGCGATCGCCTCGCTTGGTGGTCACTTGTGATCGCATGGTGCGTGAGTTCCGGGTGTGGCGCAGTTATTTGATCGTTATGCTGACCGGGCAGTGGTCCGAGCCGGTGACTTCATTCCAGATTCGCGCGGCCTTCACGCGCGGCAGGAACTCCCGGTCGACGCAATGATAGTCGATCCTCCAGCCGACGTTGTTCTCTCGCGCATTCGCGCGGTAGGACCACCAGGAGTAATGGCCCGGCTCGGGGCAGAAGTGGCGGAAGGTGTCGACGTAGCCAGCCTCGAGAAAGCCGGTCATTGCTTCGCGCTCCTCGGGGAGATAGCCGGGGCTCTCTTCGTTCTGCTTGGGCCGCGCGAGATCGATCTCGGTGTGGGCGATGTTGTAGTCGCCGCAGAGGATCACGTGCTTGCCCTGCTTCACGAGCTTGTTGCAGAACTTACGAATGGCGTTGACGAAATCGAGTTTGTAATCGATGCGTTTTCGTTCGGGCTGGCTGTTGGGGAAATAGGTGTTCACCAGGGTGAAATTCGGATACTCGATCGCTTGCACGCGGCCCTCCGCGTCGAACTCGGCCGCGCCGAGGCCGGTGACGGAGAGCGGTTCCTTGCGCGTGTATACGGCGACGCCGGAGTAGCCCTTCTTTTCGGCGGGCATCCAGTAGGAGGTGTAACCTTTCGGCTCGCATTGCTCCGGCGTCAGATCGCCGGGGAGCGCGCGGCTTTCCTGCACGCACAGGATCTCCGGGCGTTCGCGATCGAGAAATTCGAGAAAGCCCTTCTGCAAAACGGAACGCATGCCGTTCACGTTCCACGAGATGATTTCGCTCGGCATGGTCCCCCACTCTTGGCGCGTTTGGCGCGTTTGGCGCGTTTGGCGCGTTTGGCGCGGCGGCGATGATAACGGCGCGCGCAGCGCGCGATCAAAGGGCGCATGGGCGGGTGGTGCGGTTGTGTTTTGGCGAAAGGCGGGACTGCGGGTGTGCGCGCATGGGCAGGAAGCCCATGCCACCGAATTGCCGCAGGAAACTTGGCGCACGTATACTCGCGTCAGCCTTCGATTGGATTCCATGGAACTCATGCTGCTCGCGATCTTCCCCTTGCAACTCGCGCTCTTTCCCGGCGAGGCGCTGCCGCTGCACATTTTCGAGCCGCGTTACCGCCAGCTCATCGCGGACTGCCGGGACAGTGGGATTCATTTCGGGATTCCGACGGCGACACAGGGCAACCTATCGGCTTACGGCACAGAGGTCGAGCTGGTGGAGATTTTGAAGACTTACGATACTGGGGAAATGGACATCGTCGTGCGCGGGCTGCGCGTGTTTCACATTCTCGAAGTGCAGGGGGAGGTGCCGGGCAAGCTGTATTCGGGCGCGCAGGTCGAGTATCCCGCGGACGTGCCCGAGGAGGACGAAGGAGTTCGTACTCGACTCGTGGAGAAGTTTTTCGAGTTGCATCGAGTCCTGGGTCAACCGAAGCCGGACTTTAGCGATGCCCCCTTCGGCCTGTCGTATCGCATCGCGCGGGACGCGGGGCTGACGCTAGGGCAGCGGGTTGAGCTGCTCTCGAAGCCGGCGGAGCGCGATCGCCAAGCGTATCTTCTCGAACACGTCGAGCGAGCCCTCAAGAACCTCCGCGAGCAGTCGGGCCCCAAGACCTTGGCCCGCGGCAACGGGAAATCGCACGCGGGCGGAAACGGACACGCGAAATCATGAAAGTCGCCGACGTTATTGCAGTGATGGATGCCTGGGCGCCGCCGGCGCTCGCGTACTCGTGGGACAAGGCGGGCCTGGC
>VFKU01000716.1 GCA_009885415.1 Rhodothermota bacterium | reverse complement strand
TCGGCCCAGGCGCGCAGATCGCCGCCTTCGGTGTATTCGGACTCGATGAAATAGGGCGCGGAATCGAATTGCCAATCGACAATTTGTGCGATGTCGGGCCGGGCGCCGAGCGTCTCGCGCAGGAGGCGGAAGAGGACGACCTCGCGGCGCAGGCCGCTGATGCGCTCGGGTTCGAAGCAGAATTTGAACACGCGGCGCGCGTGGGTTTTTTCGTGCGCAGCGAGCCAGACCTCGCCGAAGCCGCCTTCGCCGAGCGGCTGATCGAGGACCCAGTTCGCGCGACTGGGGATGTGCAGGCCGACGGCGGGGCGCCAGCCGAGGGTTTCTTCCTGCGCTTCGGTGGCGCTGCGCCGCGCTTTTTCGGAATCCGGCGGCGCGCTGAGCGGCGATAGGCCTTCGCGGCCGGCCTCGCAGATTTCGACGGCCTTGTCGTTGCCCTTGAGCAGATAGGGGCCGTGTGCGCGCCAGGCGATCGGCTGGCCGGCGGCATCCGAGCGCAGGCGTTGACGCGCGCTGTCGAAGGCCGGACCGGAGAGGAGAATTTGTCCGGGCGACGCGAGGGAAGACACCCGCGCGGCGAGATCGACCGCGAGTCCCTCGACGCGCGTTCCGACGACGGTGACTTCGCCGAGGTGGATGCCGATGCGGACGTGGGGGAGCTCGGTGTCGCAGGCGTGCGCGTCTTGCAGCGCGAGCGCGAAGGAGACCGCGGCGCTCGGCGCGTCGAAGGTGAGGAAGCAGCCGTCGCCGGCCCAATCGATAATCCGCGCGCCGGTGCCGGCGGTGAGCGAGGAGACCAGATCGCGGTGGCGTCCGATGAGCGCCCCGGCGACCTGATCGCCGCGCTCGCGTTTGAGCGCGGTCGACCCGACGAGGTCGGTGAACACGAGTGTCAGAAGTTCGGAACGATCCACGCGGTGGCTTTCTTGAGGTCGGCAATATATCGAAAGAGCCTTGCTAATGCCGGGCTAGTCTACGCACTGCACCGGACACTGTACAACTCTAAACGCACCCGTAGCGCCGCCTTCCAGGCGGCAAACCGGGCGTGATGTTTCGCGGAGAAGAAATTGGGCCGGCGTCGAGCGGAAGCGCTTCCGCGCTTTGATGTCGTCCCCTCGCCGCCAGGATGGCGGCGCTACGTATGCGGCGCGCTGCGATGACGTGTTAGTGTGGTCGGCATGGAGCGCAAAATTTTGATGCCGAAGCTTGAGTTGATGGTGTCCGACCGGTGGATCGACTACGAGTTGCTCGACAGCGGGGGCGGGTCGAAGCTGGAGCGATTTGGTTCGGTCGTGGCGATTCGGCCGGACGCGAAGGCATTTTGGAAGCGGTCGCTGAAGGACGAGGCGTGGGACCGCGCGCAGGCGGTATTCGAGGAGGGCGCGGGGGAGGGCGGGAGTCATTGGACGCCTAAATCGATCGTGGATCGGCGATGGACGATGGCGTATGAGGGGCTGAAGTTTTACGTGCAGCCGACGCCATTTCGGCATATGGGATTTTTCCCGGAGCAGGCGAACCATTGGGACTGGATGCGAAGGATTCTCGGCGCGGCGGGACGCGAGACGAAGGTGCTGAATTTGTATGGGTACACGGGGCTGGCGACGTTGGCGGCAGCGGCGGCGGGCGCGGCGGT
>VFKU01000565.1 GCA_009885415.1 Rhodothermota bacterium | reverse complement strand
GGACCGGCGCAACCTCCGCCGCAATCCGACGCAACTCCAACAGCGGCGTGTTCCCCACGCACTGCACGATGCTGTGCCGCGCGTCCAGCGCCAGAGCGCCGCGCGCCTTTAATATGGGTTCTTCAGCGTTTTTGCTCATAGGAGTCGCCATACCTTACAAACAGACTAAGTTTACTCAAGATTCCCGACGAATGTCCAGTGTGCTATGCACATCTGGTCACGGAGGGGGTAAAACAGGCCAGAAAAAGTCAGGATCAGCGCTAAAATCGGATGTGTATCACTCTTGGCTCTTCAAGTACGCGATATACCGCTCGCCCGTCTCGAGGAACTCCAGACGGACACCCCGGTCATTCCCGAACACCCCCAAGACTTTGATCCCGTGGGCTTCCTCGCCAATGCTGAGCCGCTCGTTGAAGGTCTCGCTCGTCAGCGGGATATAGATATTCAGAAACGCCATCTTGTGCCCCTCGACCTCGGGCAGGCCCTTCACCGTGACGCGCGGCCGGCGCAACTCGCGCATCGCTTTCTCTTTCACCCGCTCGTACTTTTTCGACGTCGGCTGAAAAATGGCGAAGGCATCCGTGTACGTGAGGATGTGCTCCCAGAATTCGCCGGCCTCATACGCGGCGATGCGATCTTCGAGCACCTTCTGGATCATCTTCAGCGCCGCCTGTCCTTCCGGCGTCTTCGAGAGTTCGGTGTGTTGGCGCTTGAACATTTCGAGCGTGGTCCCGCGTGTTGCGGAATTGAGGCGCGAGCCCGGCGGCGGCAAGGGCTGATCCAGTCCCAGCTCCGTGATCACCCGCTTCGAAATCTGCTCCGGTGTCGGCGGCGGCGGAGCATTGGGATCCACCACCCCCGCCTTGGGCTTCGTCGGCTCGTCCGACCCCGAACATCCGCCAAGAGAAATCGCGATCAGCGCGAGCGCACACAAACTTCCTCGAAACGCCGTATTACAAAGCATGTCCTCGGCCGCCCTTACTGATCGATGTCGTCAACCGCACGTTGTTGCTGCTCGCTATATGAATTGTCCACGCCCGCAATCCCGCGCCGCGCCACGCGCCGACTGCACGCCGGACGTATTCATGTTCTGCAGTTCGCCCTGGATGGCGATCCCCGTGGTCACTTCGCCCGGCGGTCCCGCCCCGCCGCCACCGCCGGCCCGGCGCGCCGC
>VFKU01000858.1 GCA_009885415.1 Rhodothermota bacterium | reverse complement strand
GAGGCCCTGCTCGTAGGATTCTTTCTAGGGGGTCTGGTAGTGCTCGGCGGCCAACAACGATGGTGGTTAGAGCCGCTTCTAACGGGTATGAACACTGAAACGGTCTTCTTCGGAGCCACCGCGTTGACAGCAATCACCGACAACGCGGCGCTGACTTACTTGGGTTCGCTCGTGGAGGGTCTCAGCCCCGAATTCAAGCAAGCCCTGGTCGCGGGTGCAGTATCTGGTGGAGGGCTGACGGTAATAGCCAATGCTCCCAACCCAGCAGGTTTCGCAATCCTGCGGCGAAAATTCGAGGACGACACTATCCACCCCATCGGACTTCTGATAGCGGCGGCGCTCCCGACAGTAATAGCCATGCTCGCGTTTCGTTTCCTCTGAAATCCTCAATTATTCGGTAGGACCCGCTTTACACCCCGCTGAGGCAGTTATAAATTGTTCAATCCACGCCCCGTCAGGCTGGCCGAAATCCAGAGGAAAGGTACGTTTGCATGGTGTCGTGTGACTCCCTATTTTTCCCGCCTGACGCCCCAGCGAATCGGGCGCGCTACCCAGGACGTTACTTTTGATCTTCCCGATCCAGTGCCGCCTTCGCCGCGTCTTGTTCCGCGTCCTTCTTCGTCTTGCCCCGGCCCGTGCCCGCGACCTGGCCGCGCACCTTCACGGTCACTTCAAACGTCTTCTTGTGGTCCGGGCCGGACTCGCTCGTGACCTCGAATTCCGGCAAGGGCCACTGGCGCGACTGGCAAAATATCTGCAACTGCGAACGATAGTCCCACTCTTTCGCCGTGTGGGGCGCCGCTTCGAGCTCGTTACCCAAAATCCGGATCACGAAATCACGCGCCGCGGGCCATCCCGCTTCGAGAAACACGGCACCGACCATCGCCTCGAAGCAATCCGCCAGCAACGCCGGCCTGCGCCGCCCGCCCGCCGATTCTTCGCCGCGCCCAAGCCGGACGAAGCGCCCCAAGTCGATCGCCTCGGCCGAATTTGCCAGCGAATGGCGATTCACGACCCGCGCCCGCATCTGCGTGTACTGACCGGGGGAGAGGTCGGGGACGTGCTCATAGAGCCATTGCGCAACGGCCAATCCGAGCACCGCATCGCCCAAAAACTCGAGCGACTCATTGTTCCCGGCCAACTCCGGAAAATCGCCCAACGCCGAAGCATGGGTCAGGGCCCGATCCAACAGACGAAGGCCACTCAACGACAACCCGAGCCGGGAAACAAGCGCGCCGAGTTCGGCTTCTCGGCTGGCAGAATCACTCATACCGACGCAGGACCAGCGCCGCATTGTGTCCGCCGAATCCTAAAGAGTTCGACACGGCGACCGAAACTCTCGTCTTTCGGGCCACATTGGCCACCAGATTGACCTCGCACTCGGGGTCAGGCGTCTCAAAATTGATGTTCGGCGGGATGATACCGTCGCGGATCGCCAGGATGCACGCGATCGCCTCGATCGCGCCCGCCGCGCCCAGGAGGTGCCCCGTCATGGATTTGGTCGAGCTCACCAGCGGCATGTCCGCGCCATAGATCAAGCGCAGCGCCTTGGCCTCGCCGGGCTCGTTCAACTGCGTACTCGTGCCGTGCGCGTTGTAATAGTCCACCATGCCTTTATCGATGCCTGCGTCTTCCAACGCCAGCCGGATCGCCCGCGCGCTGCCGGATCCGTCCTCGAGCGGCGCCGTGATGTGAAACGCGTCGCAGGTTTCGCCCATGCCCGCCACCTCGCCGAGGATCTCCGCACCGCGCGCCCGCGCGTGTTCTTCCGATTCGATCACGATGATGCCCGCGCCCTCGCCCATCACGAAGCCGTCGCGGTCCTTGTCGAAAGGCCGGCTTGCGCGCTGGGGCTCGTCGTTGCGCGTGCTCATCGCCCGCATCGAGGAGAACCCGGCCATGGCGAAGGGAGTGATCGGCGATTCCGTCCCGCCCGCGAGAATGATGTCCGCTTTGCCGAGACGAATCAGGTTGATCGCCTCGCCGATACAATGGTTCGCCGTCGAACATGCCGAGACCACCGCCTTGTTCGGGCCGCGCAGACCGAGTCGAATGGCTACGCTGCCCGAGGCCATGTTGGTCAGGCCTTTGGGCACCATCAGCGGCGAGACCCGCCGCGGGCCGCCTTCCTGCATGCGGAGGACTTCTTGCTCGATTGTTTCGATGCCACCAATGCCGCTGCCAATGACCACGCCCGCGCGCTCGGAATTGATCTTCGAGGCGTCAAGGCCGGATTGTTTCCACGCCTGGTCGGCCGCTTCGATAGCGAAGACCGCATTGCGATCCTGCCGGTGCAGGTCTTTCGGCGTAAATCCCGCCGGCACGCAGTCCGGCGCCTGGCCGGAAATTTTCGTGCGGTGGTCCTTCGGATCGAAGCGTGTCGTCGGCCCGATGCCCGAACGCCCCGCCACCAGCGCCTCCCAAAACGCGGCGATGCTGTTCCCCACGGGGGAGACCACGCCCATCCCGGTGACCACCGCTCTACGCATTTGCCGCATACTCCTTATTGCTCGCCAAACAGAACCGGCCCGGCCGCGTCTTCAAGGACAGCAGGCCGGGCCGTTCGTTACCACACGCATCTATCGGTTATCGGCCGGAATTCTCCACGGCCGTAATTAAATCTTTCCCGAAATGTAATCAATTGCCTGACCAACCGTCTCAATCGAGTTGGCTTCATCGTCAATATCCACGTTGAACTCCTCCTCGAGTGCCATGAGAAGTTCCGTCACGTCCAGCGAGTCGGCGCCCAGGTCGTCAATAAACCGCGCTTCCAGCGTCACTTCTTCGTCCGTCTTCGACAAGCGCTCCATGATAATTCTGCGCACTTTGTCCTTTACGTTCTCAGCCGCCATAGTATTCCACCTCCCTCCGCAAAGAAATGCGGGGCGATCCCATTGAATGCGAAATACCCCAAGACCGCCCGCGCGCGAGTATATCAGCACCCCCGGACAATTCCAACCCCTAAATCGCCGCCCCTCAAGCATCTACGCCCAAGAGGATAGAGGGAAATTACCCCGCAGCGAGGCCCCCGCGTCATTGCGCACACTTCATCCCCGAGGGGCGCAAAAAGTTGCCTCCGGCGTTGCAATCGGTCCCCGGCCTAACTACAGTAGGCCATCTTCTGGCAATTCCGGCGAGCGAAATGTCCCGACTCGGTCTACACACACAAATTTTCATCGCCATGGCCGCCGGCGTCGCCCTCGGGCTCGCGATGAACCTCGCCGGCGATCCCGGCGCCGTATCGTTCAAGGCGACCGTGTGGTGGCTCGATCTCTTCGGCAAGGACGTATTCATCGGCGCGCTCAAGATGATCATCGCGCCGCTGATCCTCGCTTCGATCGTCGCGGGCATCTATACGCTGCCCAGCCCCCGCGAAGTCCGGAGCATCGGCCTCAAGACCCTCGCCTTCTACG
>VFKU01000055.1 GCA_009885415.1 Rhodothermota bacterium | reverse complement strand
TAGTCGTCCATCGTCCAGCGTTCGAAGGGGTGGTTATGGCATTGCGCGCACTTAATCTGCACGCCCATGAACACCTGCGCGACGTTCTCGGCCATGGTGGTGGGCGCGGACTCGACGAGATAGAAATTCGCCGCCGGTTCGGTGAAATTTCCGCCGGTCGCCATCAGTAATTCCGCTGCAAGCTGGTTGATCGGCTTGTTCTCGCGCACCGACTGCCGCAACCAGTCGTTGTAGCGGTGCATCCCCTTGCGATCGAGCGTGGGCGACGACTTCACGCGGAGAATCTCCGCCCACTTCATCGCCCAGAGATCGCTGAACTCCGGCCGTTGCAGAAGTTGATCCACCAGCGCCGTGCGTTTGTCGGGCCCGGCGTCCGCGATGAAGGCCTGCGACTCCGCCACGGTCGGCAGCGCGCCGACGATGTCCAGGTACGCGCGCCGCACGAAAACCTCGTCCGTCGCGGGCGCCGCGGCCGCGATGCGGAGTTTCTTGTGCTTGGCGTACGCCATCTCGTCGATGAAATTTGCGGCGGCGAGCGGAGGATTTCGCATCGGTTCCGCGGCTGGAATGCTGATCACCTGAGAGACGACCGCGAAGGTGCCGTAGCGGGCCATAAGATAGGCCTCGCCGCGCCGGCCGGACTTCGCCAGGCCCGCCGCATCGACGCTGACGATGCTGTCGTCGACGCTGCTCAGGATCGCGAAGTCGGTCACGTCGCGGTCCGTGCCGTCGGCGTAACTCGCGCGCACAATGAACTGCTGTATCGCGCCCTCGCCCTCGAGCACCGCCTCGGGCGGGATAATCTCGATGCCGCTGAGCGCCGGCTGCGGCACGCCCGGATCGAGCCGCGCGCCTTCGGTAATCCACCGGCAAATCCGCGCGTACAACTCGCTGTCGGCCGTGAAGCGCGCGCCGCCTTCATGGTCCACCGCGCCGATCGGCTTGAGCAGCATCAGGCTCTCTGCGGGCACCGCCACATTGATACGGCGGCTCAACACCTCGCGGGTCAGCGAATTGAAATCCGTGGCCGCGTCGTAGCCGAACAACGTGAGGTGAAATCCGTTCTTCCCCTTTGCGCTGCCGTGGCACGCGCCCGTGTTGCATCCGGCCTTCATCAACGCCGGCTCAACGTCGTTGTAAAAACTCATCGGAGGATCGACCGCGGCGTTCGCCACGTGCAACGGCATTGTCACGCTCGCGCCGTTGTACGTCATCGTCACTTGGCCGTCGCCGTCCGCCTGCGGCACAAAACGGCCACCTTCCCAGCGCGCCAGGGTCGCCGGCTCGATGTGCACCTCCGCCTGCGCCGTCACGTCCAGCGTGACGCCGTCGTCTTTGGTGAACATCGCGGTGGCCCGCTGCGGATCGCGCGCCGACTCCAGCGCAATCTTCGGCGGATACACCGCCAGCCCCGCCGCCTGCGCAACCGTGCTCGCGCCCAGCAGGATCAACCCCGCGGCCCAAAGACCGATCTTCTTATTCTGGAAACGTCTCATGTCAACTCCAAAAATCTTGTACTCGTGCGAGTAATCGTCATCGTAATCGGCTTTTGACCGTGATCTTCCTTAGTTCGTCACAGGAAACCGCGTTTTCCTCACCGGCGGCGGCGGCGCGTCCGCAGCTGCCGGAGGGGGCGGTGGCGCTGCCGCCTGCTGAAGCTCGGCCGGCAAGGGCTTGAATAATTTCAACTGCGCCCCGCCAAGCGTGCAGACAATTTCTTCGCTGCCCACTGTAAACTTCGTATTAAATACAAACGGCCCGTGCTTGCCCTCGGGCGCCTCTGCCGCCACGTTCACTGGAAACGTCAGCTCGGTCGTCGTCGCCGCGTAGGGCTGCTGCTCGGCCGTGACCCCGGCCGGCATACCGAGCATCTCGAGCGTGAACTGCCCCTCGAAGGCCTTGGTCACGGTAAGTTTCGCCGGCCAAGTCACCGGCTTTCCCAGCTCGCCCTGGATCTCGCCAATTTCCAGCGCCAGCCACGGCTCTTCGACCGTGACCTTCGCAAAGGGCGTCGCCACGCGGTAGCCCGCGCTGTCGCCCGTGAGCACCAGCGGGAACTCGCCCCGGGGCGCATCGCCGCGCACTTCGAGGCGAATCTGCGTCTCGTTCTGGCCTTCAGGAATCTGCGCCGAAGGCACGCCGCAGCCCGTCGGCAGCCACGGCGGACTCAGCTCGATCGGCGCGGTGAATCCGTCCTTGCGCGTCGCCACGACCCGCAGGTAGCGTGCACTGTTGATTGGCATCGGCGATTGCGGCTGCACAATCTCGATCGAAAACGGCGCATCCTCGGTCACCGCCAGCGCGAGCCGGTTCGGATTGTAGAAATCGAAGACCGTCAAATTCTGCCCGAGCACCAGGCGGATGTTGTGGTCGAAGCCACCCTCGAGCACCGCCTCGCCGTTCTTCCACACGCCGTGTACGTCCACCAGCGCGCCCGCAGGCGCCGCGTCGGCCGACGCGCTAATCAATACCGGGATCTGCGTTTGTCCGGCGGGAATCTGCCCGGGCGCGATCGTTATGCCCGGCGGCAGGTCACGAAAGTCCACGTCGATCGGACCATCGAAATTCACCCGTGTCACATTCAACAACGCAAAGACCCGATTCGCCCGCGCGACCGCGAGCATGCCGGGTTCGTTGTTAATCAAGGCCAGCGAGAAACGCTGCGTCGGTGGCGACATTTCCACGCGATACGCGAAGGCCGGGCCGCCGTGGCCCAGATGATCGCGCACACGCAGCGCGTAGCGTCCGTCGGCGGGCAAGGTAAAGCGCCCGCCGCTGTCGGGACCTGCGGCGTCGTCGTTACCGAAGATGCCGCCGCCGTCTGGATTGAACAACTCAAGCACGCTATCCAGCGGCGAGCCGAGCTCGCGCGCCCACACTCGAAAGTCATAGGTCTGGCCGTTGAGGCCGTCGAAGGCGAACCAGTCCTGGTCGCCCTTCTCGGAAATCACGCCCTCGAAGGCGCCGGGGCCCTGGCCCGCCGTCGCCTGCTCGCGCGCGCTGTTCGGCTCGACTTCCATGGCGACAGGCAGTGCGGACGCGCGGAACGCGACCGGCGTCGGCGTGAGTCCGCGATCGTTCGACGGTTGCACCCACACCGTGCGGTCCGGCCCTGCAGCGAGGGTCACCTCGGCCGCGGTCAATTCGGGGTCGCCGATCCACGTCACTTTCACCGGGGCGCCCGGGGTACCGCCCATCGGCGTCACCGCCAGCGGACGCGGAAACTGCCCGAGGTGCAGCCGATACTCGTAATCGCCGGAGCCGCCGTAGGCCGCCTCGCTCACGGCCACAAGATAGCGCCCCGCGTCCTTCGCCACATGCACAAACGCGGCGTCCTGTCGCACCGCCGCCGTGTCGTCTTCCGAAAGGATTTCACCGCCGGAGGGACCGAAGAGCCGCAGCTTGGCGTCGAACAGCGAATGCCCCAAGCGAATCGCCTCGACCTCGGCAGAGAGCTTTGCGCCCGCCGCGAGGTCCACCGCAAAATAATCGACGTCCTCGTAGTTGGCGACGCCTTCCACGGTCGTGCCGAGCGCGATCGCTTGCGCCTGCGCCGAGTCGTTGTTCGGCTCGGTCTCCAATACCTGCGGCAAGGCGCCCACGCTGAAAATCCGCAAGTTGGAAATGCCGCTCTTCGTGCGCACGCGAATCGCCTGGCGCCCGAGCACGCAGTCGGGCGCGATCGTCACGATACACTTGAACTCACCGTCCGCCGCGGACACGATCTGCTTGAACGTGATCCCCGGTTCGTGAAAAACGAGATCGACCGCGTCCGCGAGACCCGTCCCGAGGAAGCGCAACTCGACGTCCGTGCCGCGTTGCCCCCCGCGCGGCAACACGTTACCAAGATTCGGCGAGGCCGCGTTCGCTATCGCCGTCACGAGCAGACACATTGCCGTCACAACCGCGATTCGCGCGGTCGCTTGCCGGAAGCGTATCTGTCTCGCCGTGATCATCGCGTCGAACTTCCTCGTCGTCTACGCGAGCAAATCGTACAGCACCGAGCCGCCCCGCGAAATATCGATCGGGCGGTCGCCGGGGCTGATCAACTTGCGCGTCGGATCGATTCCGAGCAGCGTGAAGATGGTCGTTGCGAGGTCCTCCGGGCTCACCGGATCACGCGAAGGCTCTCCGCCGCGCGAGTCGGTCTGGCCCCAGATCGCGCCGCCCTTCGTGCCGCCGCCCGCGAGGGCCACGCTGAAGGCCTTGGGCCAGTGATCGCGCCCGCCGGTCGCGTTAATCTTCACCGTGCGCCCGAATTCCGTCACCATGACGATCAGCGTCTTCTGCAAGAGTCCGCGCCGATCCAAATCGCGCACCAGCGTCGCCAGGCCTTGGTCCACCGCCGGCAACTGACCGCGCATCGCATCGCGGATGTTGTTGTGATGGTCCCAGCCGCCGTCGATCACGCTCACGAAACGGGCGCCCGCCTCGACCAGTCGCCGCGCGAGCAACAATCGCTGCCCGAACAAGGTCCGGCCGTACTCGTTGCGAATTTCCTCGGGCTCCGCCGCGACGTTGAAAGCCTCGCGCGCCGACTGCGACGAAATCAGCGAGTACGCGCGCTGGTAATACGAGTCCATCGCCGAGAGCACGTCGGTCGCTTCGAGCGACGAGAAATGATGGTCCACCGTCGCCAACAAACTCTTGCGTTGTTCCATCCGCGCCGCATCGACCCCGCCCGGCAGGTTCAGGTCGCGCACCTGGAATCCGTCCGCCTGCGGCTCGCCGCCGACGCTAAACGGTCCGTAGGCCGAGCTGAGGTAACCGGCGCTGAGGAAGGGATCGCCCGCGTTCGGGATCGCGATGTACGCCGGGAGGTCGCGGCGCGGGCCGTACTCGTGGCTCACCACCGAGCCCATGCTCGGATACTGAATCGCAGGACTCGGCCGATAGCCGGTCAGCATGTTGTGCGTGCCGCGTTCGTGCGCGGCTTCGCCGTGCGTCATCGAACGGATGATGGTCATCTTGTCGGCGACCTGCGCGAGGTTGGTGAACATGCCGCCGAAGACGTCGCCGGTGTTCGTCGCTACCGAGCCGATCTCGCCGCGGTACTCCAGCGGCGCGAAGGGCTTGGGATCGAAGGTCTCGAGGTGGCTCATGCCGCCGGCCATAAAGAGGAAAATCACTGAATCGGCCTTCGCCGCGGGGGCCGCCGCCGCGCCCGCCTCCTCCGCGAGCGCCCGCATGGAAAAATAGTCGCCCAGCGTCAGCCCCAAGCCGGTAAGCGCACCCACCCGCAGAAACTCGCGGCGGTTTACTGGACCTGGACAAACACAGTCTTGACCATGCGAAAAGTCCATCATCTACCCCTTTATCCCGCTGTAAGAGCGAGCTTTGACTTATCCAGCATACCCTCGCCCCGCATCGAAATCCATCAGAACAAGATATATAGTAAACCTTTTCATTATTTAATGCTAAATATGATAAAAATTATCTCCGCGCTACCCAAGAACAGACCCCTTTGTCTTTCTGAACCCCCGCTTTGTCATTCTGAACGATAGTGAAGAATCTCGCACACCAGAAACTTCCTTCTCGCGAGCGGCGCCCGTCGAAGTTCCGCGCCTCGATTTGACAAGCCCCGCTGCGTAAGCGATCTTTAGCGCGCACCCAAACCCAGAAAGCTGACCCATGACTGCCCTAGCACCCTTTGAAACGCCCGACGGCCTCGTCGTGATCGTCAAGCGCGACTGCCCCACCTGCATTCTCATCGAACCCGTCTTGCAGCGCCTCGCGACGAGCGGCGCGCCGCTGACGGTCTACACGCAGGATGATCCCTCGTTCCCGCAAATGGTTCCCTCGGTCGTGGATGACACGAATCTCGAGGCGTCGTACCGGCTGAACATCGAGGCGGTGCCGACGCTGATCCGCGTGAAGCGCCATGTAGAAGAAGAGCGGACGGTCGGCTGGAACCGCGAGGAGTGGCGCGCGCTGACGGGCGTGAAGGATCTCGGCGAGGGCCTGCCTCCGCACCGGGTCGGCTGCGGCGCGCTCAACGTCGGGCCGGGGATGGCGGAAATTCTCTTGCTGCGATTTGGCGGGATCACGCTGGCCTCGCGCCGCATCGAGATTGCGCCGCTGGAAGACGAGATGGAGGCGTGCTTCGATCGTGGCTGGACCGACGGCCTGCCGGTCGTGCCGCCGACCGAAGAGCGCGTGGTGCGGATGCTGAGCGGCACGCGCCGCGAGCCGAGCGAAGTGATCGGGAACGTCCCGCCCAATCTCGGGCCGTGCACGATCGAAAAAATTGCGGTGAACGCGGTGATGGCCGGCTGCAAACCGGAGTATCTCCCTGTCGTGATCGCCGCGGTCGAGGCCGCGCTCATGGACGAATTCTGCATGCATGGGCTGCTGGCGACCACGTGGTTCGCCGGGCCGGTCGTCATCGTCGATGGCCCCGTCGCGCGCCGCATCGGCATGAACTCCGGTATGAACGCGCTCGGCCAGGGCAACCGCGCCAACGCCACCATCGGCCGCGCTTTGCAGCTTGTCATTCGCAACGTCGGCGGTGGCAAGCCCGGCGAAGTTGATCGCGCGACGCTCGGCCAGCCTGGCAAATACACCTTCTGCTTCGCGGAAGACGAGAGCGACCCCTGCTGGCCGCCGCTCGCGGTCGAGCGCGGTCTCGCGGCCGACGCGTCGACCGTCACGCTCTTCGCCGGCGACGGCGTGCAGGGCGTTTTCGATCAGAAATCTCGCACGCCCGAGTCGCTCGCGCGGACCTTCGCCGCCTGCCTGCGCGGCGTCTCGCACCCGAAACTCGCGATGGCGTCGGACGCGATCCTCGTGATCTCGCCCGAACACCTCCGCGTTTTCCGCGATGCCGGCTGGTCGCGCGATCGCCTGCGTCAAGAACTCTTCGCGCTGCTTATGCTACCGCTCAAAGAAATCGTCCGCGGCGCGAACGGCATCGAAGAAGGCCTGCCCGAAACTATTCAAGCCGACTTCATCCCGAAATTTCGCCCCGGCGGTTTGCATCTCATGCGCGCGGGCGGCAAGGCGGGATTGTTCTCCGCTATCATCGGCGGGTGGCTCGCAACGGGCGCGATGGGCAGCAACCTCGTCACGCGGGAAGTCCGCGACTAAAATCACACCCGTGATCGATCGACAGATTGCCACATGACGCTGACTCAATTGTTTCACCCGCGGCCTACTGTACGCCCGAGAGCCGCGGATGCGCGCGAGAGCCTCGACTATTTTCGACTATCAACGCGACCTCGACCGCGGCGTCATCGCATATCGGAGGGTCGGCTTTCCGCGTCTTTTGCTGCCTGTTCTGGAGCCGTATCCGCAACTACCGTCCACTCCTAGTTTGGATCCGACGATTCAGAATTTTCGTGCTTCGCTTACAGTATGATCGGGTGCGGACCACCTTACCGAGCATTAGGCTGTCCTAAACGCCATCACGAAATATACGGGAGTTCGGGTCCCTAAAACGCTCCGTGCCGTCTCACGGCATGGTGGCCATTATTCAAAATCGCGTCCCGGAGCCTTTCGCGTTTTCTTGGTCTGCGAGCGCGTTTTTTTTCCGGCGATACGCCGCTCCTTCGAGGCCTTGGTGGGTTTGGTCTTGGTGCGGCGCTTGGGCGGACGCGCCGCGCGGCGGAGGAGTTCGGTGAGGCGCTTGCGGGCCTCTTCGCGGTTCATTTTCTGGCTGCGGAATTCGTGGACCTCGATCAGGATTTCACCGTGCGGCGTCGCGCGCGCGCCGGCGAGTTTGAGCAGGCGATCGCGGACCGGTGCGCGCAGCGAAGGAGAGTTCGCCGCATCGAAGCGCAGGCGGACCGCCGTCGCGGTCTTGTTGACGTGCTGGCCACCGGGGCCGGAGCTGCGGAGGAATTCTTCGGTGAGTTCGTCTTCGGGAATGGAGAGGGTGGAGGTGATGGAGAGCATGTGATGTCCTCGGTTCGGGCGATCCCAGGGGAGACCGCCACTACAAACTTGAAACGCGAGGGAGACGATAGCAGATCAGGCGGCGCCGGTGAGGCGGCGTTCGAGTTTTTCCATGCGGTCGAGCAGCTTCCAGCTCGAGTCGGCGTGGCGCGGCTGCTTCCAGACGTCGCCGTCGAAGTAGCGCTGGCAGACCTTTTGCGCGGAGAGGTAGTCGCGGGATTTGATGAAGAAGCCGGTGAGGCGCTCGTAGGGCCAAGGGTCGCGCGCACCCAGCGACACCGCCTGCATCAGGAGCCTGCGCTGCTCGTCGGGGTCGTGGCTCTTGGTGGCGTCGACCATCGCCTGGGCCCAGGCCTCGTCTTCGGCGTGGAGCGTGGCGACGGCTGGCTCGCGGGCCTCGCCCGCGGAGAGGACCGCTTCGATGGCGCGCTTCTTCTCTTCGTACCATTCGGGCATGTGGAGGATCATCGGCGTCGGCGCGCCGGCGGCAGCGGGCTGCCCGTTGCCTACTTTTTGGCGGCGGCGTTCCTCGAAGATTTCGCGCATGTGGAATTTCGAACCGCAGGCGGCGTCCAGCGTGGAGGCGAGGCTGAAGAGGCGCTCGCCGAGACGCGTGTCCATGGCCTCTTCCTGCTTGCGGCTGAGGAGGCGTCCGCGGCCCTTGGCGTCGTCTTGCTTGGGCAGACGCGCGGCTTCCGTTTGCATGAGATGCGCGAGGAGTTGCCCGATGGCCTGCGCGCTCTCCGTCGCGCGGTAGCCGAGCTCGACCGAGAGACCGATCGCGCCGAGCAAAGGGCGAAGGCGGTATTCCGGCGAGCGGAGTTCGAGGAGCTGCGCCCAATTGCACACGTCGACGATTCGGCCTTGCGGCGGCTCGAGGTTCTCGCGGTAATACGTGGCGCACAAAAATTTCGCATGCAGGTGTGCGTGCTCGGTGAAAAAGATGGCGTTCGGTCCGGCCCACGCGAAGAGGTCGTTCAACACATCCAGCGGGAAGGGCGCCGCGGCGACCATGTCATTGGTGATGCCGGTGCGCTCGACGGCGGCCGTGGGAATCGGGCCGTCGGGATTCGCGAAAGACCAGAACTGATCCAATACGCGGCCGTTCGCCGCAAGCTTGACGGCCCCGACTTCGATGATACTATCCTTGCGCGAGGTCGGGCCCGTGACCACGAGGTGCAGCGCGATTGGCGTAGGTGGGCGCAGGGGCTTGGGTATGTGGCTGGAGCCGCCGGCGCCATTCCGGACGCCCGCGACTTCGATCGTGATGGTGTTGCCGCAATTGCGACACTTCCCCCGCGAGCCCACGAATCGCTCGGGGACCTGCAGGACTGTCTTACAATGTGGGCATTGATATTCGACCATGGCATCCATCGGGCCCGACACATCCGGGACCGCTCACACACAGCTACAGTATATCAATAAAGCGAAGACTACGAAAACGCCGGTACATGTTAACTGTTTACTTAACTCGAAATCAACCGACATTAAAGCAGTATTCACCGCTTCGGAGTGGTTCTGGCACCCTCCGAAACCACGATTCGCTCCGTTTTGGCGCGCTTCTCTATCTGCATGTAGGACGCTCAATGAGGATTTCCGGTTTGTGGACACGCTTCGATCGCTAATCGGGCAGTCCTCGCGCGTGACGAGGCGCTTGGCGTCGAGTGAGCGCTTAGAGGCCGCCGCCGCCGGAGGCTCTGTCGAAGATTTCGAAGCTGCCGTCGGAGATCATGTGCAGGGCGACGTAGAAGATGATGAGGAAGCCGATATAGGAAATCCAGTGGTAGCGCTGGAGCAGGCGCGCGATGAAGGACGCGGCGAGGCCCATCAGAGCGACCGAGAGCGCAAGGCCGACGATGAGCACCCAGGCATGTTCGCGGGCGGCGCCGGCGACGGCGAGGACATTGTCGAGCGACATCGAGACGTCGGCGATGATGATTTGGGTGATGGCGTCGCGCAGGGTTTTTTCTTTGACGACCGCGCCGGCGGCGCCTTCTTCGTGCGCGGATTCGGCCTGCAGCTTTCGGGCGGCGGCGCTCGATCGAATTTCGCGCCAGAGCTTCCAGCAGACCCAGAGCAGCAGGAACCCGCCGGCGAACATCAAGCCCACGATCTGGAGCAGTTGCACCGTGAACGCGGCGAAGAATATGCGCAACAGCGCGGCGGCGGCGATGCCGACCACAATCGCCTTGCGGCGTTGCTCGGCCGGAAGGCCGGCGGCGGCCATGCCGACCACAATGGCGTTGTCGCCCGCGAGCGCCACATCGATGGCGATGACGGCGCCGAGGGCGGCGAGGGCTTCTGCGCTCAGTTCGAAAGGCATGGGGACGGGAAACCCTAAGTCGGGGGGGCGGTGGTACTACCCGGTACTTGCCAAGCATAATCGAGTTGGCGGGCCGGTTGAAAGTCTGACGAAACTGGGGATAGAGTTCGAGCCATGCCGTCCATCGTGTTTCCGACTCCGGTGAATTTCCCCCGGCTCCGCTCGCTGGATCGGCGTAACTTCCTGAAACTGTCCAGCGCCGCGGCTGCGGCTGTGCTGTTGCCGCGCTGCGCGACGACGCCCTTGCCGATGGCGCATCCGACGGCGGACGCGGGCGAGCGGGACTTGATTCTCTATGCGCTCGATCAAGTGATGGCCGCCGGCGCGGACTACGCGGACGTGCGGATCTCACGGCACTGGTCGCAGGGCGTCGGCACGCGCGAAGAGAAATTGATCGAAGCGAGCCGCAGCGAGTCCTACGGGATTGGGGTGCGCGCGCTGGTGGGTGGGTCGTGGGGATTCTCGGCGACGCGCAAGATGGACCGGGAGAACATCGCGGCGATCGCGAAGGAGGCGGCCGAGACCGCCGCGGCGAACAACCGCGTCATTCCGGGGAAAGTCGATCTGGCGCCGGTGAAGGCGTATCCGCACGCGCACTGGGAAACGCCGCACGAGATCGATCCCGAACGCATCCCGATCGAAGCGAAGGCCGAGCTGCTCTTCGCGGCGGCGCGCGCGGCCTTGAAGGTGAAGGGTGTGAAGTACGTGTCGGGGCGGATCCAGTCGATCAAGGAGCGGCGGCTGACAGCGACCTCGGACGGATCGCTGATCGATCAGCGCTACGTGCGCGTGAACCCGAGCCTGGACATCACGGCGATCTCGAGCGACGGGCGCGACTTCCAGTCGCGCGGATCGGTCGTCGAGCCCTCAGCGATGGGCTGGGAATATGTGCGGGACTGTGACCTCGCGGGCAACGCGCCGCGCTGGGCCGAAGAGGCCGTGATGAAGCTCGGCGCGAAGCCTGTGGATGCGGGAATCTGGGACCTTGTCGTGCATCCGACCAACCTGTGGCTGACGATCCACGAGAACGTCGGGCACCCGACCGAGCTCGATCGCGCGCTGGGCTACGAGGCGAATTACGCGGGCACGTCGTTTCTCTCGCCGCCCGAAGCGATTCTCGGCAAGCTGCGTTTCGGTCCGGACTTCATGCAGATTGTCGGCGACCGCACCCAGGCGGGCGGCTGCGCGACGACGGGCTGGGACGACGAGGGCGTGCCGGCAGAGGCGTGGCACCTGATCAAGGACGGCGTTGTGGTCGACTACCAGACGACGCGCGAGCAGGCGGCGTGGATCGCGGAGTTGACAGGCGTGCATCGAAGCCACGGTTGCGCGTACGGCGCGGACTGGAAGAGCATGCCGTTCCAGCGTATGCCGAACGTGAGCCTGATGCCGAACCCGAAGGATCTCAGCGAAGACGACGTGATCGCGGCCTGCGATCGCGGGGTCTATGTCGAAGGGCGCGGGTCGTACTCGATCGATCAGCAGCGCTACAACTTCCAGTTCGGCGGGCAGGTGTTTTGGGAAATCCGCAACGGGAAGAAAGTGCGGCCGCTACGCGACGTGGCCTATGCCGGGCGCACGCCGGAATTTTGGAATTCGCTGGCGTTGATCGGCGGGAAGCAGACGTATTACATGGGCGCGGCATTTTTCGACGCCAAGGGCCAGCCGGTGCAGGCGAACGCGGTGTCGCACGGGTGCCCGATCGCGCTGTTCCGCAACGTGAACATCATCAACACGGCCTGAGGGCGCATGGCGAACGGCGGACGAAAAGGACTCTCACGCGACGAGGCCAGGGCCTTGTGCGATCGCGTGCTGGCGCTGTCGAAGGCGGGCGAGGCGCGCGTGAACGTGTCGAGCGGCTGGCGCGGGTATACGCGCGTGGCGACGAACCGGATCACGAGCGCAGGCGGGTCAGAGAACATCAGCGTCAATATCACGAGCGTATTCGGCAAGCGCCAGGCGAGCGTGTCGACGACGGAGATTGACGATTCTTCGCTGGAGGCGGCCGTGCGCGAGTCCGAGCGGCTAGCGCAACTCGCGCCGGAAAGCCCCGAGCACATGCCGGAGCTCGGCCCGCAGCAGTACGGCGAGGTGAACGCGTACTACGACTCGACCGGCGCGTTGAGCACCGAGGCGCGCGCGCAGGCGGCGGCACAGGGCATCCAGAAGGCGAAAGACGCGGGCTTGTATGTGGCCGCGGGGTACATGGACGCGGTGGCGGGCTCGGAGGCGGTGGCGACTTCGGCCGGACTCTTCGCGTTCCATCCGCAGACGGCGGTCGCCTCGACGCTGACCGTGCGCGCACCGGACAATCTATCGTCCGGCTGGGCGGGCGACGAGGGCAACGACTGGACGCAGATTGAGAGCGAGCGCATCGCGCGGGTCGCATCCGAGAAAGCGGGTGCCTGGCGCGGCGCGACGGAGCTCGAACCCGGAAAATACACCTGCATCCTCGAACCAACGGCGGTGGGGATGCTGATGTCGCGGCTTGCCTATGACCTGGACACGCGCCCGGCCGACGAGGGCCGCTCGTATTTTTCGAAGCCGGGCGGCGGCAACCGTATCGGGGAGGCGCTCTTCGATTCGCGCGTGACGTTGCTGAGCGATCCCGCGCGCGCCGACGCAGAGACGGCGCCCTTCACGGAGAGCGGCGAGCCGATCTCGCGCACGGTGTGGGTCGAGAAAGGCGCGCTGAATAATCTCTCCTGTTCGCGGTATTGGGCGGAGAAACAGGGCCGCGCGCCGTTGGCCGATCCGGCCAACCTGATCCTCGAGGGCGGCGCGGACTCGATTGAGAGTATGATCGCATCGACGGAGCGCGGTGTGTTGATTACGCGCTTCTGGTACATCCGCGGGCTGAATCCGCGCACGATCGCGTACACCGGCCTGACGCGCGACGGCACATTTCTGATCGAGAAGGGGAAGATCTCGCGGCCGGTGAAGAATTTCCGGTTCAACCAGTCCATCGCCGAGATGCTGAAAAACGTCGAGATGATCGGCCCAGCGACGCGCGTGGCGGCCGGCGAAGACAGTTCGACCGGCATGCCGATCGTCGTGCCGGCGCTGAAGGTGCGGGAGTTTGGGCTGGCGAGCGTGAGCGATGCGATTTAGGCCGTTGCGGGATGGGAAGTATGGGAATGATGGGAGGATGAAGGGATGATAGTGGTGAATACGGAAACGATTCCCGGGATGCGGATTGTTTCGCTCAAGGGGATGGTGCAGGGGAACACGATCCGCGCCAAGCACATTGGGCGCGACATCATGGCCGGCTTGAAGAATATCGTCGGCGGAGAGCTCAAGGGCTATACGGAACTGCTGACCGAATCGCGGCAGCAGGCGATGGAGCGGATGCTCGCGCAGGCCCAGGCGCTCGGCGCGAACGCCGTCGTAAACGTGCGTTTCAGCACGAGCGCGGTCGCGCAGGGCGCCGCGGAGTTGTATGCCTACGGCACTGCGGTCGTCGCGGAGGATATCCGGTGATCGGGCTGGTGATCTGGATCGTCGGCCCGGTCTCGCTGATCGTGCTTGCGCTGATCACGGGATCGATCATCGAGCACCAGCACCTGAATTCGCTTCGCGAGCGCGAAGCGCGTCTGCGCATCGGCGTCACCAACCTGGAGCCCGGCGACCTCGCCGGCGTCGAGATGCGCGCCATTGTGGGTGGGCAAGCGGTGATCGCGGCGGACCGCTTCAAGGTTTGGTTGGGCAATCTTGTAAGCATTTTCGGCGGCGAGCTGAAGACCTTGACCTCGGTGATGGCGCGCGCGCGGCGTGAGGCGATCCTGCGCATGCTCCAGCAGGCCGAGGACCTCGGCGCGGACCAAGTGTGGAACGTGCGGCTCGACACCTCGAACATCGGCAAGGGCGAGGAGGGCCGCGGTCGCGGCGGTGTCATGGCGGAAATCTACGCCTACGGCACGGCGATCCGCTTGCGGAAGGGTAACTAACCTTGGCGGGCGCGCCGTCGCTGGAGGATATTCGCGATGCAGCCGCGCGGATCGCACTCTACGCGCGGCGCACGCCGGTCTTGACCAGCCGCACGCTCGACGAGATGACGGGCGCGGCGTGTTTTTTCAAGTGCGAGAATTTCCAGCGGGTCGGGGCCTTCAAGTTTCGCGGCGCGTGCAACGCGGTATTTTCCTTGAGCGAGGCCGGGCGCGGGGTGGTGACGCATTCCTCGGGAAACCACGCGCAGGCGCTGGCACTCGCCGCGCGCTTGCGGGGGATTCCTGCGTACATTGTGATGCCGCGAAATGTGCTCGCCATCAAGCAGGCGGCGGTCGAGGGCTACGGCGGCCATATCACGCTCTGCGAGCCGACACTGGCCGCGCGTGAAGAGACTACCGCGCGGATTCAACGCGAAACGGGCGCGGAACTGGTTCATCCTTACAATGACTACCGCGTGATCGCCGGGCAGGGCACGGCGGCGCTCGAACTGTGCGAAGAGATTCCTGATCTCGACGCCGTCATCGCTCCGGTGGGCGGCGGTGGACTGCTGAGCGGTACAGCGATCGCGGTCGCAGCGCTTCGGCCAGAAGCGGCGGTCTACGGCGCGGAACCTGCCGAGGCCGATGACGCGCTGCGCTCACTGCGCGCGGGCCGCATCTTGCCTTCGGAGAATCCCAAGACAATCGCGGACGGTTTGCTGACGTCGTTGGGCGAGAAGACTTTTCCGATCATTCAGAAACTCGTGCGCGACATCGTTACCGTGAGCGAAGACGAAATTGTGTCCGCGATGCGGCTGGTGTGGGAGCGGATGAAGATTGTAATCGAGCCGTCGGCGGCGGTCGCGGTGGCGCTGCTGTTGCAGCGGGGAGCGGGTTTTTCCGGCGCGCGGATAGGCGTGATTTTGTCGGGCGGGAATGTGGACTTGGATCGATTGCCGTGGCGTGCCGAGGGTGGGCTTCTGAAGTAGGAAGCGCGGGTTGACCGACGGGGAGATTCTTCGCTCTGCTCAGAATGACAATTGTGTGGGTCGCATTGGAGAGGGTCGCGGCCAATGCGTTGGGATAGCGAATGAGCGATCATCTGTGGCGGCGCAGCGCGCACTGGAGGAGCGTGCGATAGATGAGCCAGGAGTCGCGGCCTTTTCGGAAGTGCGAGGTGGTGTTGCCTGGGACGTACAGTGTTTTGATCGGCGCGGAGACGAGCGTGTACTCGCCGCGGATGGCGAGGCTGAGCATCGCCATTTCGGTTTCGTAGCGCCCGCCGGGGATTTCGCGCACGACGGCCTCGGCGAATCTCCGCGAGAGGATGCGGTAGCCGGATTGCGTGTCGGCCAGGCGCGCGCCGAGGAGCCACCCGGTCAGGCGCACGGTCAGGTTGTTCCCGAAGCGGCTGCGAAAGGGCACGTGTTTCAGGCTGAAGTCGCGCGAGCCGATTAAAAGGTCGGCCGCCTGGCGTTGGAACTCGGCGAAGAGGCGCGGCAACTCGGCCGGATCGTGTTGCCCGTCGGCGTCGAGCACGGCGACGGCGCGGGTGTCCGGATTCTCCAGTGCCTTGGCGAAGCCGGCGAGCAGCGCGTGGCCCTTGCCGCGGTTGCGTTCGAGGCGCAGCATTTCGATCGGCAGTTTTTCGACGCAATCGAGGCCGTCGTCCGTGCTGCCGTCATCGACAACGAGCGTCCGGCAACCGATCGCGAGCAGTCCATCGAGCACCGCGCGGACTCTCGCGCCGGCGTTGTATACCGGCACGATCGCGAGCAGGCCGGAGAGGCCCGCGGTGGCCTGGGAATTCGCCGTCACTCGGCCGTCTTCTCCACCTGCGCGGCGCGATGGGCGCGGACTTCGCTCAGTTGGCGCGGCCGTGCGCGGAAGTAAACATTGCAGGCGCCGCGCAGCGTGTAGCTCCAGGCGCGCTGGGTCTCGCCGTGGTAGCGCGCGAGCCCGGCGTCAGCGAGTTGCTGCACGTGCGCACGGGCCAAGTCCTCAAGCGCGGCGAGCGGGGCGACGCCTCCGATGATTTCTGCTGCGCACTTGCTTTGGCGAACTCGGCGAAGATGGACGACGTGCAATTCGCGGAAGCCCGATCCCGGCCGGACCACTTCGCCATGAAGACCAAGCGGATCGCCTTCGCCGTAGTTGTCGGAAGTCGTGATGCGCGATCCGTCGTCGAGCACGGAAACCAGGATCGTGCGGCGGTAGTCCCAGAACAGGAATCGCGAGGTGCTCACGGCGGCCAGCGTATCGCGTCTGGGTGCGCGCCAGAGATCGAGGCGGAGGTGTCGACCGCTGCGCCGCTTGGCGCGATAGGTGTTCATGTACTCAAAACCCAGCGCGAGCGCGACGGGCCGGGCGGTTTCGAGGTAATCGTCCACATCGTCGCGGAAGTCGGCCCGTATCTCGGTGAGGGCGCGGAAGTAACGCGGCGTGCGTGCGAGTCCGTGGAGCACAAGAAGGAACCGCGCGGAGTTCACAGCGATCGCAAGCGCGGCAATCGCCGCGACGGCGCCGAGCATCCAAGAGTGGGGGGGGAGAAAATCCATCGATCGCGCCAGGGACACAGACAGCCCGCGAGCGTATCACATGACCGTGGCGTTGTCGAGGGCACCGGTGATAGGATGCCGGGGTTAACCGTAATGAGGCGCTTGGGGCGCTCAGGCCGTCAAGCTAAAAGTGAGGGATTTATGATGCGGAAACTAATGATCGCGTTGCTCGTGGCGGCCTGCTCCGGAGGGGCCTTCGCCGAAGATATGATCGCCCAGGACAAGTACGCCGACAGCAACGGCGTGAAAATCCACTACGTGAAAGCGGGGCAAGGGCCTCTGATTGTGTTCATTCACGGGTTTCCGGACTTCTGGTACACGTGGCGCGCGCAG
>VFKU01000647.1 GCA_009885415.1 Rhodothermota bacterium | reverse complement strand
CGACCGGCTGCACAGGCGAATGCCCCGCAGAAAAGGATGAGGGGCGCGAAACCGCGTGCGGCGCGATGTAAAACCGTGCGTTTCATAGAGTTTGAGCAACCATCGAGTCTTAATCTAACACAGCTCAGTGCGGGTCCCAACCGGAGGGAGGTGCGAAGTGCGGAAACTGCGCGTCCTTCTTGGTGAAAACTTGAGCCGTGCGCCCGAAATAGTGTAGAGTTTGAAGTCTTCCGGGAGTTCTCCGCCCGCGTTGCGGGCACCCCTTACCACAAGGACATTGCAGCACCATGGCGTCTATTGACAAAATCCGAAATCTTGCGATTATTGCCCACATTGACCACGGCAAAACTACGCTGATCGATAGCATTTTCCGCGCCGCGCACACCTTCAGCGAGCACCAGCACATGGGCGTTCGCGTGATGGACAACAACGAGCTCGAGCGCGAGCGGGGCATCACCATCCGCGCCAAGCACTGCACGGTCGAGTGGAAAGACTATCTTATCAACATCGTCGACACGCCGGGCCATGCGGACTTCTCGGGCGAGGTCGAGCGCGTGCTCTCGATGGTGGATTCGGTCTTGTTGTTGGTGGACGCAAACGAAGGGCCGATGCCGCAGACGCGCTACGTGTTGATGCGCGCGCTGCAAAACGGCCTGCGCCCGGTCGTGATCGTGAACAAGGTGGATCGGCTCAATTGCGAGCCCCACGCCGCGCTGGACAAGACTTTTGATCTCTTCGTTGAGCTCGGCGCAACGGATGAGCAGTGCGACTTTCCGATTCTGTACGGCTCCGGCCTGAACGGCTGGTTCGTGCGGAACCTCGAGACGGACAAGCGCGAGGGCATGGACGCGCTCTTCGAGACGATTGTCGAGCGCGTGAAGGCGCCCGAGGGCGACATGGATGCGCCGTTTCTGATGCAGGTGAGCACGCTCGGCTGGCGAGACCACATCGGCCGCACAGGCACGGGCCGCGTGTTGCAGGGCAAGCTGCGCAAGGGCGAGGCCTTCCGCCGCACGAGCACGCGCTGGAAAGACACGGACTGGCACGCGCTGGACGATGCACGCCGCGAGGAGTGGGACGTGACCGGCGTCGAAGAGGAAAAGGCCACGTACCTGTGGGTGACGCGCGGCCTCGAGTCGGTGTCGATGGACGAAGTGAGCGCGGGCGATATCGTGACGATCGCCGGCCCGAAGACGATCAACATCGGCGACACGATCTCGGCGCTGGAACTTGAAGGCCGTACGCTGCCTCCGCTCGACATTGAAGAACCGACGGTCTCGATGCTCTTCCTCGTGAACAGCGGCCCGCTCGCGGGCCAGGAAGGCACGGCCGCCACGATTCGCCAGATTGAACTGCGCTTGCAGCGCGAGCTGCGCACGAATGTGGCGCTGCGCGTGGACAACATCGACCGTGGCGACGGCTTCAAGGTGTCGGGCCGCGGCGAGTTGCATCTGGCGATTCTGATCGAGGAAATGCGGCGCGAGGGTATGGAATTGTGCGTCTCGCCGCCGGAAACGATCACGCACCGCGACCGTCACGGACGCCTGCTCGAACCGGTCGAGGACCTGACGATTGACGTGCCGCAGGACTATCAAGGCACCGTGATTGACAAGATTTCGCAGCGCAAGG
>VFKU01000792.1 GCA_009885415.1 Rhodothermota bacterium | reverse complement strand
TGCGACGCCTCCTGCTTCAAGCCAGAGCCATCCTCAGAAGCAATCAACCCTACGACCCAAAACATGCTTGACTTTTCATCACGGTATCTCGCAATGACGAGATTGCGGAAATGTTTCGTTGAGTACGGATAATTAGGCAGCGCTCGCAACATTGCGGACTGCGCTGACGATTGCGATGAAGCTGTGGCGATCTTTGGAGAGCGAGCAGGATTCGACGCGGGCGGTCATCTGGATGGGCAGGCCGTGGTAGGTCAGGCAGTCGAGCTGGATGGCGATGGTTTCTTCCGGCGCGACGAAGCGATTTAGTACCAGCATGACGTCGCCGCCGCCGAGATTTTTCGCGCGGGCCGCGCCTTCGATGTAGTCGCCTTGGCGGTAGCTCACCCAGCCTTCGAAGGTGGTCTTGAGCGCCTTGCGCACGATGCGCGCCTGCATCTCGGGGTCATCCTCAATGTCGAGGAGCGCTGCCGGTGATTCCATCATCTGCGCCGTCATGGCTCGATTCCTTCTGAGTTCTTCGTGTTGCCTTGGCTATATCTATGGGGATGAAGGGCAAGGCGCATACCATTCGCAGAAACGCCCCATAACCTGTTGTAATACTTGGTGTTACAACTCTCTATATATAGGGCGATCGCCTGGGGTGATGGTGAATTCAGCCCTTGGTTGGGTGATTCCGCCGAAACTAGGCCATGGGGGGGTTACTTCCGGCGCTGAGCCCACGCAGTATCGGTGTGCGAACGCGGGAGGCAGGATCCTCTCGGACAAGTCTTGCGGAGTTGCGGCGCTGCTCCGGCCTGCCTAGAATGACCGGTTCGCGCGCCTCGGGCGCGATGACGAAGCAGGATCGCGCTGGAATGGCTCAACGAAAATCATTGCTCTGGCCAGTGACCGCGGCTATCACTGTCTTGGCGTGCGCGATCTTCGGAATTGTGTTTTATCCACACGCTCGCAACGACGAGATCAACTACGCGCGCGCGGCCAAACGCAAAGCTGCGTCCGACGTTACCATGGAAGGCGTGGCGGCGCATTGGGCTGGGCGGATCGACGACGCCGCTGCGAAGTATCGGCAGGCGATAGAAATCGATTCGACCATGGCTTCAGAACATTATCTGTTGGGGACCGCGCTCGTGCAGTTGGGAAAACTGGACGAGGCGGTGAAGGAGTTTGGCGAGACGATTCGACTCAAGCCGGAATCCGCGCACGCCTATAACAGCCGGGGAGCCGCGCGCCTGAAGTTGGGTGATGTTGCGGGGGCCCGGCGGGATTTCGAAGCCTCCATCCGTACCGACACCACATTCCTCGCGCCGCGCGCGAATCGGGGCATTGTTTTCTTGCGTGAGGGCAAGCTCGAAGAGGCGAAGGCCGAGCTCGATGCAGTAATTTCGGCGCTCGCCGGGCCGCAGGCAGGCGTACCGGTTTACGAGGCTCGTGGAATTGCGCGTGCGCGCGCGGGCGACCTTAAGGGTGCCGCGCAGGATTTGGAGACGGCAGTGGGGTACTCGGTGGGCAAGGACGTCCGGCTCCGCACGTTGCTCAATCGCGCCCGCGTTCGCGAAGCCAGCGGTGATGCGGCCGGCGCGAAGGCCGATCACGAAGAATATGCGAGGCTGAAGGACCTGCCGGAGAATTCTGATCAATTCGCACGCCCGATAAAGGGCGGCGATGTGGAACCTAAGAAGGGGTAGCGAGCAATGGACTTTGAGTTTACACCGAAAGTGAAGGACTTGCGCAAGCGGGTGTCGGCGTTCATGGATGAGTTCGTTTATCCGAACGAGCACAAGGCGCACGAGCAGTTGAACGAAGGCGACCGGTGGCAGCCGCTGGCGATCATCGAGGAGCTTAAGCCCAAGGCGCGCGCGGCTGGGCTCTGGAATTTGTTTTTGCCCGAGAGCAAAGTCGGCGCGGGGCTGACCAATCTCGAGTACGCGCCGTTGTGCGAGATCATGGGCCGCGTGGGGTGGGCGCCGGAAGTGTTCAATTGCTCCGCGCCGGACACGGGGAACATGGAAGTGCTCGAGCGCTACGGCACCGAGGAGCACAAGAAAAAGTGGCTCAAGCCGCTGCTTGAAGGCGAGATCCGTTCCTGCTTCGCAATGACCGAGCCGGGGGTGGCTTCGTCCGACGCGACGAACATCGAGTCGTCGATCGAGCGCGACGGTGAGGAGTACGTGATCAACGGGCGGAAGTGGTGGACCTCGGGCGCGGGCGATCCTCGGTGCAAGATTGCGATTTTCATGGGAAAGACCGATCGCACGGCGCCGTCGCACGTGCAGCAGTCGATGATCCTCGTGCCGATGGACGCCAAGGGCATCACGATTAAGCGGATGCTGACGGTGTTCGGCTATGACGACGCGCCACACGGGCACGGCGAGGTCGTTTTCGACAACGTCCGCGTGCCGGCGTCCAATTTGTTGCTGGGCGAAGGGCGCGGGTTTGAGATCGCGCAGGGACGGCTCGGGCCGGGGCGCATTCACCATTGCATGCGCACGATCGGCGTGGCAGAGCGCGCGCTCGAGTTGATGTGCAAACGCGCCGAGGAGCGCGTCGCGTTCGGGCGGCACTTGGCGGAAATGGGCACGATCCGCGCAAACATCGGGCTGTCCCGCATCGAGATCGAACAGGCCCGCCTGCTGGTGCTCAAGACTGCGGCGATGATGGACACCGTCGGCAACAAGGTCGCGCGCAAGGAAATCGCGATGATCAAGGTGCTCGCGCCGGCGATGACGCTGCGGGTGCTCGATCGCGCGATTCAAGCGCACGGCGGCGCCGGCGTCTGCCAGGACTTTTTCTTGGCGAAGGCCTATGCCGGCACGCGCACGCTGCGGCTCGCCGATGGCCCGGACGAAGTGCACCTTGAGACCATTGCCAAGGTTGAGCTCAAGGAGCAACAGAAAGCGCGGCAATCGAAGACGGGTGCGGCCCGCGTCTAGGCGACGGAGAAACGAGATAATGACTTCACGAACGGTGGCGGCGCTGGCCGAAGACGCCTTGCAGCGGCTCGGCGAACGCGACGCGCTGCTCTTTCAGGGCGAGCGCGTATCGAATGTGACCATTCTCGATCGCGCGCGGCGATTGCAACGGGCCTTCGCGGGGCTTGGCCTCGGCAAAGGCAAGGTCGCGGCGATGTGCATGGTCAATCATCCGCTCGTGTACTCGGTCTTCGGCGGCATCTTCCGCACCGGCGGCACGGCGGTCCCGATGATGTTTCAACTGACGGCCGCGGAACTGAACTACATCATCGGCCACACCGAGGCCGAGGGTGTGGTCACCGACGCGACGCTGGTGGGCAAGGTGCGCGAGGCGGTGAAGGGCCTG
>VFKU01000921.1 GCA_009885415.1 Rhodothermota bacterium | reverse complement strand
TGCACTGGACGTCGGGATAATTCGCGAAGAGGTCCGGGTTGGGATCCGCGCCGTGGGTGACGGTCGTGGCCGGGTGTTTGAGCAGCTCGCGGTAGCGAATGCCGCCCATCTTGCCCAGCCCGACGATGCCGCATTTGAGCGTCCGGCCCATGCGAACTCCGGTGTTCCCTTAGTGCGCGAGGTAGCGCCCGCGCCGCATCGAAATATACGACTGAATAATGTGCATGATCACGCTGAACATGTCCTCGACCGGGCCGAATTCGTCCTTGGTCGAGGGAATGACTATCGGCAGGTGCGAGATCTTCGCGAGCGCGCCGCCGTCGAAGCCCGCGCAGCCGATCGTGTAGCCGCCGTGCGCGTTGGCGTATTCGACGCCGCGCAGGATGTTCGGACTGCCGCCGCTCACCGACAGCGCCATCACGACGTCGCCCGGCCGCATGTTCGCGGCGAGTTGGATGGAAAAAATCTGTTCGTAGGAGGCGTCGTTCGCCAGGGCCGTGATCGAAAAGGCGTTGTCGCAGAGCGACATTACGCGGAAGCCCGGCTTGCCTGCGACGACGGTATTCGCGCTGAGGTCGTTCACCCAGTGCCCGGCCACCGCGCCGCTGCCGCCATTGCCGATGACGAAGAAGGTCTTATTGTCTTCGGCACAGCGTTCGATAATTTCGGCCGCCTTCGCGACGGCTTCGATATTGAGCCCGCGCACGACATCGGCGAAGTGATTCGTATAGCGCTGCGCGTACTCTGCCGGCGAGGCCGACGCGTCATACATCTGCGCAATTTTGTTCGTCCGTTTTCCAGTCTGGGTGGCGCTCATAGTGGAACTCCTTCGCGGCGCGCGGCGGCGACGCGTACGTGTGAACTCAAGCGGTGCTTTTGCAAAAACTCCTGGAAATCGTCGTGCGCGAGGTCGTCGCGCTGTTCGAGGAGGTATTGAATGAATCGCGGCAGCTCAATGGTCGGGTCGTTGCGCGCGGCGTGGCGGACGAGCTCGACGTCGAGCTGGCCCGGCGTGCTCAGTTCGACCGTGTGCAGTCCGGCCCGTGCGATG
>VFKU01000192.1 GCA_009885415.1 Rhodothermota bacterium | reverse complement strand
GGCCGCGTCGCGCTGATCACGGGCGCCTCGACGGGACTGGGCAAGGCGATGGCGATGGGCCTGGGCGCGGCCGGGGCGAAGGTGGCGCTGAATTACAGCAACAACCAGGCGCGCGCGGAGAAGACCTTTGCGGAATTTGAGAAGTTGGGTGCGACGGGTGCGCTTATCCGCGCGAACGTGATAGACGAGGCCGAAGTGAATCGGTTGGTCCGCGAGACGGAAAAGCAGCTCGGCCCGGTGGACATCGTCGTCGTGAACGCGACGCCGGCGCAGCCGCAAAAGCCGATTGAACTCTACGATTGGGCCTTCTACCAGTCCATGCTGGACTTTTTTGTAAAGAGCCCCTTCCTGCTCACGCGCGCGACGCTCCCGCACATGAAGAAACAGCGTTGGGGCCGTATTATTAACATCGGGTCGGAAGTGTTTCAGCGCGGTGTGCCGAATTTCACGGCCTACGTTGCGGCGAAGGGCGGGCAGAACGGGTTCACGCGGAGTCTGGCGACCGAAATCGCGCAATGGAACATTACGGTGAACATGGTCTCGCCGGGCTGGGTGCCGGTCGAGCGGCACGAGAACGACCCGAAGGAACTCAAGGACGGCTACTTCGCCGGCCTGCCCAGCAAGCGCTGGGGCGTGCCGAAGGAAGTCGCCGATACGGTGCTGTTCCTCGCCTCCGAGGAGGCGTCGTATGTTTCGGGGCAGAACATTTGCGTAAATGGCGCACACACCGTGTCCTGAAACTTCGGCTGCGAACGCAACAACAAGCATGACGAAAAGGATGAAAACATGAGACGAATGACGTGGGCGATGCTGGCGATTTTTCTGGTTGGTTTGGCCGGGTGCGGCGGCGCGGGCGAGAAGGCGGGCGATTCCGCAGCGGCTTCGGGTGGCGCGGCGAAGGCCATCCGGGTCGCGTATGTAACGAACGGCGTCGATCCTTTTTGGACGATCGCCGAGGCGGGCGCGAAGGCGGGGGCGGCGAAATTCGGCGTAGGTCGAAGTGCTGATGCCGCCGAAGGGCCTCGTGGATCAGAAACGCATGGTCGAAACGCTGCTATCCAACGGCATCGACGGGATCGCGATCAGCCCGATCGACGCGGCCAACCAGGTGCAGATGATCGATGAGGCCGCCAAGGTCACGAACGTGATCACACAGGACTCGGACGCGCCGGATTCGAAACGTCTGTGTTTCGTCGGCATGGACAACTACAAGGCCGGGCGGCAGGCGGGCGGGCTCGTCAAGGAGGCGCTGCCGCAGGGCGGCGAGGTGATGATATTTGTCGGCCGGCTTGAACAGCTCAATTCGCAACAGCGCCGGCAGGGCGTGATTGACGAGTTGCTGGGGCGGCCCGAGCAGACGAGCGGCCCCGGGATGAAATTCGACGCGGCCGACGCGCCGCTCGAGGGCGGCGGTTTCAAGGTGCTCGGCACGCGCACGGACAACTTCGATTATGCGAAAGCGAAATCGAACGCCGAGGACGCGATCGCGGGTTATGCGGAGCTGGACGCAATGGTCGGCCTCTTCGCCTACAACATACCGATGTGCCTTTCCGCCGTGCAGGACGCCGGCAAGCTCGGCCAGATCAAGCTGATCAGCTTCGACGAGCAGGACGGGACGCTCAAGGGCATCCAAGATGGGCACGTGCAAGGGACGGTGAGCCAGCAGCCCTATTATTACGGCTTCGAGTCCGTGCGCATTCTCGCGGCGCTCGCGCGCGGGGACAAATCCGTATTGCCGGCCGGCGGCTTCTTCGAGGTGCCTTCGGTGGTCGTGCGCAAGGACAACGTGGACGCCTTTTGGACGGAACTCAAGAAGCTCCGGGGCGACCAGTAAGCGTGAGCGCCGCGACGCCCCTGCTCGAAGTGCGCGCACTCAGCAAATCGTTTCCGGGCGTGCGCGCGCTGGATCGCGTGTCGCTCACGCTGCATCGCGGCGAGTTGCTCGCGGTCGTCGGCGAGAACGGCGCGGGCAAAAGCACGTTGATGAAGGTGCTCGCGGGAATCCAATCGCCGGACAGCGGCGAAATTTTCATCGAAGGCGCGCCCGTGCGGTTGGACACCGTGCAACGCGCGACGACGCACGGCATCGCGTTGATCCACCAGGAACTCAATCTCGCGGAGAACCTCGACGTCGCGGCGAACATTTTCCTCGGGCGCGAGCCGCGCAAGTTCGGGTTCATCGACGGAGGCAAACTACGCGCGGACGCCGGAGCGCTACTGCAGCGGCTGGGCATGACCATCTCGCCATCGACGGGCCTGCACTCTCTCGCGATCGGACATCGCCAGATGATCGAAATCGCCAAGGCGCTGTCGAAAAACGCGCGAATCCTGATCATGGACGAGCCGACCTCGAGCCTTTCCTCGCGCGAGACCGAGCAGTTGTTCCGCGTGATCGGGGAATTGAAGTCAGCGGGAGTGAGTATCATCTACATTTCGCACCACATGAGCGAGGTGCGCGCGCTCGCCGACCGCGTGACCGTCCTGCGCGACGGGAAAAACGCAGGCGAATTGCAGCGCGGGGAGATCAGCCACGACCGGCTCGTCCGGCTGATGGTCGGACGGGACCTCGCGAAAGGTGCCCGTGAGGACTCCGCGCCTACGGGCGAGATCGTGCTTGACGTAGACGGGGTGGTGACGGACGCCTATCCGGCGGAGCGCACCGACTTGCAGGTGCGCACGGGGGAGATCGTTGCGATCGCGGGCCTCGTCGGCGCGGGGCGGACGGAACTCTTGGAGACGCTCTTCGGCGTGCGCCGGCGCCTGGGCGGCACGGTGCGCGTTGGCGGGCAAGTGTTGCGCGGCGCTTCGCCGCGGGAAGCCGTCTCCGCAGGATTGGCCCTTGCGCCCGAGGATCGCAAGCGCTGTGGGCTGGTGCTCGATATGTTTCTGCGGGAAAACTTGAGTCTCGTCGCCGCGGCGGACGACGCGCGTTTCGGATTTCTGAACCAGCGCCGCGAACGCGGGCGCAGCATCGAGTTGACCGAACAGCTCGGCATTCGCGCGCGAGGGCCGAAGCAGGTCGTGAAATTCCTTTCCGGCGGAAACCAGCAGAAGGTCGTGCTCGGGAAATGGCTTGCGCTGCAGCCGCGTGTGCTCATGCTCGACGAGCCGACGCGCGGAATCGACGTGGGCGCGAAGGACGAGATCTACAAGTTGATGCGGCGGCTCGCGGGCGAGGGCGTGGGGCTGATTTTTGCGTCGAGCGAGTTGGAGGAGATTTTGTTGGTGGCGGATCGCGTTCTGGTGATGCATGAGGGCCGCATTGCCGGCGAACTTTCGCGCGCGGAGATGGACGAGGAGGCGATCATGCGCCTGGCGACCGGCGGCGCGGTCGCGGGGGCTGGCGTGGCATGAAAAAAATTCTCGGCATCCTGGGTCTGCTGATTACGATTTGCGTATTCACCGCTTCGCTGAACGAGAATTTTCTTAGCGCCTACAACTTGCAAAACACGCTGCGATGGACCGCGCTCTACGGCATCATCAGCATCGGCGTTGCGTTTGTGATCATCAGCGGCGGGATTGACTTGAGCATCGGGTCGGTCGTGGGGTTGACGGGATCGGTGCTCGCCTGGCTGCTCACGGTCCGCGGCGTGTCAGTGCCGGTGGCGCTTGCGGCGTGTATGGGGATGTCCCTGGCGATCGGACTCGCGCACGGTCTGCTGATCACCAAGCTGAAGCTGCAACCTTTCGTCGTGACGCTGTGCGGGCTGCTGCTGTACCGGGGACTCGCGCGATTTGTGACGGACGATCAAAGCCTCGGCTTCGGGTCGAGTTTCGAGGGCCTGCGCGCATTGGCGACGGGGTCCATCCCACTCACGGAGAAATTTTCGATTCCATTGCCGGCGATTATCCTGGCCGTAGTGGGCGTCGCGGCGGCGGTGCTGCTCCGGCTCACGGTCTTCGGGCGCTACCTGCTCGCGCTCGGGAGCAACGAAGAGGCTGCGCGCTACAGCGGCATTCGGACGGACCGCATCGTTATCGCCGCTTACGTGTTCTGTTCGCTGCTCGCCGGCGTGGGCGGCGTTCTTTTTGCGCTCGACGTGAACAGCGTCCAGCCTTCGGGCCTCGGGGAATTCTACGAGTTGTATGCAATCGCGGCGGCGGTGCTCGGTGGGTGTAGCCTCCGCGGCGGGGAGGGCTCGATCCTCGGCGTCGTCATCGGTGCGGCGGTCATGCGCGTGCTCTACAACGCCATCAACATCTTGCACATCCCCACGCACCTCGAGTTCGCCATCATCGGCATCGTCATTCTCGGCGGCGTCATCGCGGACGAGTTGGTACGGCGGCTGGTGGGGCGGAAGAGAGTAGCGGTCAAGGACTAAGGGCTGGACAGGATTTACATGATTTACAAGATTAAAATAAAAAATCTTGTAAATCATGTCAAAGAATTCATTTCCTCATCGCAAGGTGGCCGTAAATGCGTTTTCGTATGCCGGAAGCCCCGGCAGTTTGTACGCGGTAACGGGCGCCGTCTTGATGTCGTAGCGTGAGGTCAATTGTCGCGGGTCGAGGCTGTCGGCTGCGGCCCAGGCGGTGAGTGCCGCGCCGAAGGACGTTCCCTCTTTGGCGTGCGTGAGCACCCATTCAAATTCGGGGCAGAGCGCCGCCACTAGGCGGCAGTAGATCGCGTTGTCTGCGAAGCCTCCTTCGATGTAGACCCGTGTCCCGCGCGGGGCATCGAGGTGGGTGAGGGCGCGCTTGGTGGCGATCGCAAGGGCGAGATTGAGCGCGGCGAAGTAATGCTGGCCGAGCGCGCGGATGACATCCGTCGCGTGACCGGCGCGTAGAGCGTCGAGACTGAAGCGGCAATGCGGCGTACTCATCCCCGGCTTCGCGCCGGGAAAGACGGGGACATCGGGCAGAGTGCCGGGGATGATGAAGTTCGACGTTTCGGCGATGACCCGCGCGAGCGCGGCCTCGTCCTGTGCATCGGCGAAGTGTGCGAAGCCGGCGAAGGTCTCATACTCCATGCCGGCGGGAAGGAGGCCCGTGAGC
>VFKU01000204.1 GCA_009885415.1 Rhodothermota bacterium | reverse complement strand
TGCAGGAGCGCGTTCACTTCGGCTTCGCTGAGGGTGAGGGCCGGCAGGGGCTTGCCTGCGCGCAGATCGCGGGCGTAGTCGTCGACCTTCTTGATGAGCGCTTGGATTTGGTCGGCGGGCATGTCGATGGTCGGCAGGGCGACGGGGGCGGTCTCGGTGAATTTTTCGCGGATTTCAGTCACGAAATTCCGAGTGATGAGGAAGGCGATAAGTCCGCCGAGAAATCCGAGGATGACCAGGGTCACGCAGCCGTAGAGGAAGCAGTTGCCGCGTTCTTCGCGGAAGTCTGGGAGAAGCGTGCGGGTACGGTGCATGTGTGGCCTCGGAGGTTGGTGCGTCTATAGACTCGAGTAATGGTACATGGGTTTCGATTTCAGACCAAGGTACACGCGCGGCGCGGGAATATTCGCGGGCGCATGACTGGCCGTTGATTGGATGGGGCGGACAGGACCTATACGACCTATGAGAATCTAGAGGCTATCCCACGTCATTGCGAGGAGCGGGTTTTGCGACGAAGCAATCTCGCGCATCGATAACCGCAGGTTTTTTCGCGCGCTCGATTCCGCTCAGGTGAACAGGATCGGTTTTGGGATAGCTTCTAGGGACAGGGTTGTTTTTTGAAGGCACGCATTTCCGAGAGCGCGGTTGGGGGAGGAATTTATCTGCGGCGGCGGGGGCCGCGGGTGCGTTGGCCGGTGCGTTTTCGTCGGGACGTGTTGCGCGCGGAGGGATCGGGTGCGGGGGACTGGTGTGCGCCAGTGTCGTTGATTTGGAAGACGGAGGCTTCGCCGGCGCTGTTGAAGTTTTGGCAGCGCGGGCACTCGGAAAGTTTTTCGGCGTGTTCGTCAAGGTAGGTGCATCCGCAGAAGGTGCATTTCCAGAGGAATTGTTGGCCGAGGCGGCGTTGGGGGCGGCGCACCGTGAGTTCGGTGTAGAGCCAGATGCCCGCGGCGAGGAGGCCGAGGAGGATCGAGTAGAGCGCGAGCGCCTGGGGGAGTTCGATTTCGATCATGGAGTTTCGCCCGACGCGGCGCGGACGATGAAGGTGCCGGACTGGGTGGGCGGACCTTCGCCGAGGAGCGGCTCGAAGCGGTAACGGCCAAGGGCCTGGGCGCTGGCGTTTGCGTAGCCTTTGGGATCGTCGAGCGGACTGAAGATGATAATTTTCCCGGCGACTCTTCCTTCTCGGTTGACATCGAAGCGCAGCGTGATGGGTTCGGGCAGAGCGGAGGGGGAGAGCCCCCAAAGTTCGTCGACGGGGACGACGGTGAGGACCTTGCGATCGCGCGGATCGGCGGCCCACTCGATGTAGGCCTCAAAACCCGGGGCGGGCCGGCTGACAGGGGCGGGCGCGGTTTTGCCGGACGCGGCGGTGTCGTGCGCACCGAAGGTGAGGCGGGAGAGGGTCTGGCCGAGAGCGCTGAAGCTGCTGGCGGTGGCCGACCAGCGATCGTCTGTTGAACTGGTGAAAAATTCGTCAAATCGCGAGCGGGTCTCGATAGCTTCCTGTCGAATGCGGAGCTTGCTGAGCTCTTCGAAGCGGAGCGCGGGCAACTGGATGTCGGGCAGTGATGAGGCGACGGCCGGGGCGGGGCTGAAATCGGGGCCTGAGACGCTGAGCTTTTCGCCGGAGAGTCCAGTACCGGGCGTAGCTGCCGAAGTGTTGACGATGGCGACATTGAAATACTCGACGTCTTTGTACGGAAAGCTGAAGACGATGCGGAACAGGGTGACGGCGGAGAGGTGGAAGAGCAGGGAGAACGCGAGGGCGCGGGCGAAGAGGCGATCGGGCCGGCGCCGGGCGATCATGGCTTATTGCCGGTGGGCTCGGCGCCGATGCCAAGGCGCTTGATGCCCACACTGTCGGCGATGCCGAGGACTTCAACGAGGCGTCCGGTGTCGGTGCGGGTGTCGGTGCGGACGAGAAGCTGCAATTGCGGGCTTCTTTTGATCTCGTCGAGCAGGCGTTGGGTCAGGTCATCCATGGTGCCCATTTCGTCCTGGTCGACGTAAATCTTTCCTTTTCCGTCGGGGCCGCCGTCGCCGTAGGTCAACGTGACAGAGAGGTCCTTTTGTTCGAGTTCAGTGGCGCCTTCGGCCTGGGGCATTTGGATTTTGATGGAGCTTTGGACGACGAAGGTCGAGGAGAGCATAAAGAAAAGGAGGAGATTGAAGACAACGTCGATCATCGGGGTGAGGTTGAGTTCGGTGGCGGAACGTTTCTTGCGCCGATGACGGAATTTCATGTGGCCCTCAGCCGGCGCGGGGGGCGCGGTCCTTGGTGAGGAGATCGACGAGCTCGGAGGAGCTGATTTCCATTTCGAGGACCATGTTTTCGACTCGGCTGAGGTAGTAGTTGTGGATGATGATGACCGGAATGGCGACGGCGAGTCCGGCGAACGTGGTGATGAGGGCATTGCCGATGCCTTCGGCCAGATCGCTGGGGTTGACGAGGCCCTGCTTATTCTTGATTTGTTCGAAAGCGAGGAGCATGCCCTGCACGGTGCCGAGGAGGCCGAGGAGGGGCGCGACGTTGGAGCAGGTGGCGAGCGCGCCGAGGTAGCGTTCGAGGCGCGGGATTTCGAGGTTGCCCGCGTCTTCGAGCGCCTCCCGGATATCTTCCTTCGGGCGATCGTGCTTGAGGATGCCGGCCTTCAAAATGCGCGCGATGGGCACGTCGGTCTCGTCGCAGATTTCGACGGCTTCCTGCGGGCGGCCCTGGCGCAATACTGTCCGCATGGTGTCCATGAGCTCGCGGGTGTCGATGGTGGCGCGGCGCAGGACGAAGAAACGCTCGATCGCGATGGCAAGCGCGATAATCGAGGTGGCCAGGATCGGCCACATGAGGACGCCCCCGGCGAGGAACCATTGGTAGAGGCTCAGTGAATGACTCGGCACGTGAAACTCCCCCGGCACGAACGCTTAGCGGCGTAGGGTGGGCTTCAGCCCACCAAACCTGATCGTCACGCGCAAATTGCTTGATGGGCTGGAGCCCGTCGTCATCTGGTGGGCTGAAGTCCACCCTACGTTCCTTTTACCTCTAGTGGGTGACCAGCGTGCCGAGCCCGGCCTGGGTGAAAATTTCGACGAGAAGGGCGTGCGGCACGCGACCGTCAATTATATGAGTGCGGTGCACGCCGTAATCAAGTGCCTTGTGGCAGGCTTCGATCTTGGGGATCATCCCGCCCGCGATGATCCCGCGTTTCGTGAGATCTTCGACTTCCGCGTAGCGCAGGTGGCGGATGAGGGAGTTTTCGTCGCCGACTTCCCGCAGCAGGCCGGGCTGGTCGGTGAGGAAAATGAGTTTTTCAGCGGTGATGGCGGCGGCGATTTCGCCCGCGGCGGTGTCGGCATTGACGTTCCAGGTGCGGCCTTCGTGATCGGTGGCGATGGGGGCGATGACCGGGATCATGCCGTTGGCGCAGAGGACCTGGATAATCTTGAAATGGACGGAAACGATTTCGCCGACGTTGCCGAGGTCGACGCCATCCTCGCCGATAATCTTCTTGGCGTGGAGGAGGTTGCCGTCTTTACCCGAGAGGCCGACGGCGTCGCCGCCGGCCTTGTTGATGAGCGTGACGATGTCCTTGTTGGTGCTGCCGCAGAGGACCATCTCGACGGTGGCGATGGTGTCGTTGTCGGTGATGCGCAGGCCGTTGTGAAACTTGGACGGGATATTGAGCCGCTTGAGCATGCGGGTGATGTCGGGCCCGCCTCCGTGGACGACGACGGGATTGATGCCGACGAATTTCATCAGCACGATGTCTTCGGCGGTGAGGCGCCGGATGGCGGGGTCTTCCATGGCGGCGCCGCCGTATTTAATCACCACGGTCTTGCCGGCAAACTCGCGGATGTAGGGCAGCGCTTCGACGAGCACGCCGGCCTTGTGGATGAATTCCTTGACCGTCTCGGGCGAGAGTGTAGGCAGCGAGTCGCTCATTCAGGTCCGGTAGTCCGCGTTGATGCTGACGTAGTCGTGGCTGAGGTCGGAGGTCCAGAAGATGGCTTCGCCGGGGCCCTCGCCGAGATTGACGGTGATGGTGAATTCCGGCTGGCGCATGACGGCCGCCGCGTCCACCTCGGCGTAGCTCGCGCCGAGGCCACCCTTGCAGACTTGCACATTGCCGAGCCAGATGTCGAGTTCTGCCGGATCGAAATCGACGCCCGCATAGCCCGCGGCGCAGGCGATGCGGCCCCAGTTGGGATCCTGGCCGAAGAAGGCGGTCTTGCAGAGCATCGAATTGCCGATCGAACGCGCGACGGTCTTGGCCTCGTCGTCGCCCTGCGCGCCGCGCACGAAAATCTCGACGACTTTCGTGACGCCTTCGCCGTCTTTGACGATCCACAGCGCCATCTCCTTGCACAGCTGCGTGAGCGCCTCGCCGAATTCCTCGCGCTCCTTGGACCGCGCGCCGATCGCGGGCGCGCCGCTCGCGCCGTTGGCGAGGATGAGGACGGTGTCGCTCGTGCTCATGTCGTTGTCAATGCCGATGCGGTTGAAGGACTGCTCGACGGCGTTGAAGAGGAGGCTGTGCAACACCTCGGGCGCGAAAGCGGCGTCGGTAGTAATAATGCAGAGCATCGTCGCCATGTTCGGCGAGATCATCCCCGCGCCCTTGGCGATCGCGCCGATGCGCACGGGCTTGCCGCCGAGTGTGATCTCGATGGAGAGCTGCTTGGCGGTCTTGTCGGTGGTCATGATCGCTTCGGCGGCCTGCGGGCTCCCCTCGCGCGTGAGCGCGGCGGCGCACCCCTCGACCCCTTTCGCGATCCGATCCATCGGCAGCGGTACGCCAATCACGCCCGTGCTGAGAATGCAGACCTGGTCCGGCTCGATGCCAAGTTTCTTGCCCACCTGTTGCGCCGTCGCGCGGACGTCGTCCATGCCGCGCTTGCCGGTCGCCGCGTTCGCATTACCGCTGTTGAGGAAGACGGCGCGGGCGGACTCGCGCAGGCACAGGGACTGGTTCCAAATCACCGGCGGCGACTTGAGAATGTTTTGCGTGAACATGCCGGCGACTTCGGCGATGCGATCGCTGACGATGAGCGCGCAGTCCCGTTTCTTCGACGTGAGCTTAATCGTCGCATTCACCCCAGAAGCGCTAAAGCCTTGGGGCGCGCAGACGCCGCCGTGGATCTTGTTCATACCGTCATTCCCCCGTAACGCAGGCCGTC
>VFKU01000467.1 GCA_009885415.1 Rhodothermota bacterium | reverse complement strand
TGCTGCGGGCGGAGCAGGCCCATCAGGTGGCGGATGAGGGTGGTCTTGCCGGCGCCGCTCTCGCCAAGCAGACCAAATACGCAGCCGCGGGGCACATTGAGCGAGACGTCGTCGAGCGCGACGCGGCCCTTGTAGGCGCGGCGCAGATTGGAGACTTCGATGACGGCGTTTGTCGGTGTAGCGGCCATGGCGTTCTGATTACTCCGGAGAGTTCCCGAGGAGGTGCACCTCGATAGCGTATGGCGGAGCGCAAGCCGCATACTATTGCCGACGAGACTGCGCTATGTCCAACACTTTGCGCGCCCGGTCGAGGAGTATGGTGAATGTCGAAGCCCCGAATTGAGATTGTCTATTGCACGCAATGCCGCTGGCTGCTTCGCGCGGCATGGCTGGCGCAGGAACTCCTCACCACCTTCGAGCAGGAACTCGGCGAGGTCGCGCTCGTGCCGGGCACGGGCGGGGTCTTCGAGATTCGCGCGGAGGGGACGACGCTGTGGTCGCGCGCGGCTGAACAGCGCTTTCCAGAAGCCAAGGAACTCAAGCAACGCGTGCGCGACCTGATCGCGCCCGAGAAGGATCTCGGGCATAGCGATCATGGGACACACTTGGCCTAAACGCTCGTCCCCTTAGGCCGCGGCGTGGCTGCCTCCGCGGATTTTGTCGCCGAAGCGCACTGACACGATCTGCGAGACGCCGCGCTCTTGTTGCGTCACACCATACAAGCCGCTGGCCTGGGCCATGGTCTGCTTGTTGTGGGTGATGACGACGAACTGTGTGTCGGCCGAGAACTCCTCCACCAGCGCGACGAAGCGGCCAATGTTGGCGTCGTCGAGCGGGGCGTCGACTTCGTCGAGCACGCAGAAGGCGCTCGGCTTGGCCTTGAAAATGCCGAACAGAAGGGCAATCGCGGTCATGGCCTGCTCGCCGCCAGAGAGCAGCATGATGCTCTGCGGCTTTTTGCCAGGAGGGCGCGCTTCGATCTCGATGCCGCACTCGAGGGGATCGTTTTCGTCCACGAGGTACAGCCGCCCCGTGCCGCCGTTGAAGAGTCGCCGGAAGTAGTTCTTGAAATTCTCGGCGACGGCGTTGAAGGTCTCGAGGAACATCGCCGTGATCGTTTTGTCGATGCGCTCGATGACGCTGAGCAGCGATTCGCGGGCCTTGCGCAAGTCTTGATCCTGCGCGACGAGGAAGGCGTGCCGCTCGACGAGCGCGTCGTGCTCCTCGATGGCCATGAGGTTCACCGGGCCGAGGCGCTCGAGGCGCTCGCGGATGTCGGCGACCATCTTCTCGCGCGTTTCAGCATCGTGTTCGTCCGCGCCGACTTCTTCCTCGGTGAGCGACGCGAGCGCGACGTGATACTCGTTCAGGATGCGTTCGCGGAAGAATTCGAGCTGGTCCTCGTCGCGGCGGAGGTCCATCTCGACGCGATGGACGAGGTTTTGGGATTCGCGTACTTCTTCGCGCAAGATGCGGAGCGCCTTCTCGATGGTGTCGGATTCGTCGAGGACTTCTTGGCGACGGTTTTCGGCTTCGACGACCTTGGCACGGGCCTCTTCGCGGGCCTCGGACAGCGTCTTTGACCTTTCCAGATGGCCCTGGACGTCATTTTCGAGGAGGATGCACTGGTTGTGGAAATCTTCGATGGCCTGGGCACGGCGGGCGGCCTCGGCCTGCGCCGTGGCGCGTTCGCGGAGCAGGCGCTGGTGTTCGCGCGCCGTTTCTTCGACGGACTTGGAGAGTTCGGCGATGTGTACGCGGAGGTCGGCCAGAAGACCGGCGACGACGGCGTGCGCACTGCGGGCCTCGACGGAGGCTTCTTGCGCCTGCGCGAAGGTGCGCTCGTGGCTCATGGCTTCAAGCTCGAGGGCTGCGGCGGCGTCCTGGTTCTGGCTGCGCTGGGCCGCGAAATCTTCGCGGCGCGCGGCGACCACGGCGCGCTCGGCGGCGAGGCCGTTGACCGACTTCGCCAGCCGCTCAAGTTCACGCGCCAGGCGGTCGCGCTCGGCAGCGATGCGAGCACGGCCGGTGCGGACCGCGTCCATGCGGTGGACAAGTTCTTCGCGCTCCTGGGTCTGCGCGGCGAGGTGCAGGGCGACGTCTTCGGCCTTCCAGGCGGCGTGGGCGAGGCGGAACTCGACCTCGGCCAGGGCCGCTTCGAGGCGCTCGATTTCGGCGCTGCGGCCGAGCAGGCCGCGGTTTTCTTGGGCGGAACGTCCCCCGGTGATGGCGCCGGCGGGGGTGATGACTTCACCCGTGAGCGTGACGTAGCCGCGGCGGGGGCCCGCCTCGCGGGAGAGGCGCAGGGCCTCGTCGAGGGTATCCACTAGATAAATATTACCGATAAAATGCCGCACCACGGCGCGATAGCGTTCGTCGAAATTCACCACGTCCATCAAAGGTGTGCCGACGGCCGGGGCCTCGTCTTCGGCGGGCGCGGGCAGGGTGTCGAGCGGAAGGAAGGTGACGCGGCCGGCTTGTTGCTCGACCAGATGGGCGATGCACAGGGCCGCGTCTTCGCCGCGTTCGACGACGACACCGTTCACCTGGGCGCCCAGTGCGGCTTCGACCGCGCGTTCGTAGGCCGGGGCCGTGCGCACCAAATCGCCCAGGGGCCCCACGACGCCGGCAGCCGAGGCGTGGCCGGACTGGCGCGCCTGCATGATCGCGCGGACGCCGTCCGCGAAACCTTCGTAGGAATCGCGCAGTTCGCGGAAGCTGAGCAGTCGGGCCTCGACGCGACCCCGCTCTTCGCGGAGCGCTTGCCAGTCGATGCGGGCGGCTTCGCGCTCGTCGCGCAAGCGGCGTTCGGCGTCGTTGGCTTCGCGCAGCGAGACCTCGACACCAGCCAAGGCCGCGGCTTCGCTTTGCTCACGGGCCTCCGCTTCGGTGAAGGCCTCGCGCAACGCGGCGCTTTGCTGCTCTTCTTCAGTGCGGCGTGCGTCGTTCGCGGCAAGCTGCTCTTCCATGTGACGGATGTTGACCGTCAACGTCTCGATAATCGTTTGGGTGCGTGCGCGCTGGTTCATCGCGTCGACGGACTTGCGGCGGCTCTCTTCGAGGGCAGCGTCAGCCGCCTTCATTCGCTCGGCCGCCTCGGTGAGTTCCGCCTGGCGCGCGGAGAGAAGAGCGTCGATATTCGTTTGCTCAGCACGCAAGGTTTCGAGGCGCGCGGCGACATCGACCCCGTGTTGTTCGAGCGAAATCGCCTGTTCTTCGAGGGCGGTGCGCTCGGCCGCCGCCTTCTGCTCCTGGTCGCGCGAGAACACAATTTGCTGCCGGACGAGCGCCACATGCCGCTCGATCTTCTCCATTTCCACGTCGATTTCGTGCACGGCCTCGCGGCGGGCGTGGAGGTTTCGGTCGGCTTCGAGCTTGCTCAGGCTGAGGACTTCGTGGCGCGCCTCGAGCTCGGTCATCTCGGCGCTCTTCTTCTCGTAGGTGTCCTGCGCCTCGATGAAGCGCTCCTTGAGTGTCGCAAGTTGCGCATCGAGTTCGCGCTGCTTGAGCCATGAGGCGCGGATTTCGAGTTCGCGCAGTTGCGTGGTGAGTTCGCGGTGGCGGATGGCGGCGTTCACCTGGCGCTTGAGCGAGCGCATCTGCCGCTCCACCTCGTGGACGATGTCGCCGAGGCGCAACAGATTCTGGTCGGCGCTGTCGAGTTTGCGCAGCGCGATCTTCTTGCGCGACTTGTACTTGATGATGCCGGCGGCCTCTTCGAAGAGGAAGCGCCGGTCTTCCGGCTTGGAACTGAGCACCATGCCAATCTTGCCCTGGCCGATCATCGAGTAGGCGTTCGTCCCGATGCCGGTGTCCATGAAGAGTTCCTGGACGTCGCGCAGGCGACAGGGGGCCTGGTTGATGAGGTACTCGCTCTCACCGGAGCGGTAGACCCGCCGCGTGACTTGCACCTCGGCGAACTCGATCGGCAACGCGCCGTCGGCGTTGTCGAAGGTAAGCGTGACTTCGGCCATGCCCATCGCGGCGCGCTCTTCGCTGCCGTTAAAAATCACGTCCTGCATGTGCGTGCTGCGCAGGGTCTTGGGCTTGGTTTCGCCGAGCGCCCAACGCATCGCGTCGAGAATGTTGCTCTTGCCGCAACCGTTCGGCCCGACGACGGCGGTCATGCCCGCGTCGAGATCCACAATCGTCCGGTCCGCGAAGGACTTAAAGCCCGTCATTTCGATTTGCTTGAAATGCATGATTCCCCGCCTGCGTTGGTGTCCGCCCAAATCCCCCGGCCGCGTCCGGCGCGATGGGCCCGCAGCCCCTGCGCTGGATGGCGATCCGTCTGTTTCGCGGCCCCCGGAGTGTACTGCATTTCGGGGGCGAAAGTCCGCTTGAATGCGACCGCGCCTCGACCGCCGGGGCCATTCTCAAGGATAGTCCGCGCGATGTCAACCGCGCCGAATTTTCGGTCGCGTGGCCGAAGGCTTCAGCCTCGAGAAATCCACCAGCGCCAGAGCGCGAAGATCTCCCCCGCGACGAAGAGAGTTCCGAAGATCGTCTTGTTGTACCGCGCCAGCCATCGCGGCAGGTAGATGTCGAAATTGTCGGCCCGCTCTTCGGTATGGCGGGCGGCGATGTCGGTGAGCGGGCCGCGGCCGCGGTTGAGCGCGAGGACGGCGCACTCGGCGATGACGAGCGCCGAGAGGAGGGCGGCCCATGAGAATTGACGGGTCGCGGCGGCGACGGGAATCCCCGCTATACAGGCGACAAAAAAGACCCAAATTGCCGTGTGGAGCAGCTTGATCCGGGCTAGGATCGACGCTGATTTCATTGGGTTTTCCGCACAGGAATCGAGAAAACGTCGACTCGCGGGCTCCGGCCGGCACCGCCCCGAAACCTGGGTGTTGGTTTACAGATTATGGGTCTCTCGTCATGATCGCGGCCGGCGGGCGCGGTCTGGATCTGAGAGCGTGATCGTCAACAAGGACGCCGACCGGTAACTCGAGGCTAAACTCCTTATCGGTAATGGCGGGTGCGAAGTCGACACTGTCGATTTCGTATTGGTTTGAAACACCGTGTCCGATGCTTCGCCGCACCATGCGGATCGGTCCGGCGTTTTCCAGGGTTGCTTCGACACCGTCGCGATAGGTGAAGTAGTACTGGAAGCCGGTCTGCCAGGTTCCATTCGCGTCCTTGGACTCGGGCTCGTAGGACTCCGTCCGGAGCCATTCGCCGAAGCTCGAATAACGTGTCCGCAGGCGACGGTCCGGCCTTGACTCGAAGAGCAGCTCTACGTGAGCGGGGGTGTCCTCGACGATGGTGATCTTCGAGAGGTTGACAGCGTCGATGTTTGAGTGCCGCACGAAGTCTGAGTGCCCCAACATGTCCCCTATGCCCGAATAGTGGGGCTGGATTATGGCTGTGCCCCCTTCAGGCTCATCGCTGGATCGCGTCCACTCAATCACGCGCGTCCCGTCCGTCACGAGAGTCTTGAGCCGTTGACTGTCCCGCTCCGGCATGACGAGATCTCGTCGCATTCTGGGCCCGTCGATTACAATTTCGGCCGTTGAGCTGGCTGAAACGAAATTGAAGACGGGGTCTAGGGTGGTGCCTTTCGGTGTGTGATAGCGGATGCGGACGTGATCAAAGAGTGCTTCGTAGGCCTTGATGCGGCCGACGATATCGCTAACTGATTCTTCGCCTCGCGATTGGGCGCAGAGAGGCGAAATGAACAGTAAGACGGCCCCTATACGCCGACGCCAGGACCGACTTCCCAAGACTCGGACAGCGACTTCCACTGGCAGATCCTCCGTATTCTCAAACGGACGACAAGGCCATTCGTGTCGGAAATCCTATTCTTCGAACGCCGACAGGTGCAAAAACGTAGAGACGCTTCGTGTCTTCCCTACTTCGCCACGTCCGACGCCCTTGTCTAGCGCACGACCGTCACCCGGATCTGGCCGGGATAGGTCACATCGCTCTCGACCTTTCGGGCGACGTCGCGGGCGAGTTGCTGGGCCTGGGCGTCGTCGATTTGCTCGGGGCGGACGACGATCCGGACCTCGCGGCCGGCCTGGATGGCGTAGCTCTTTTCGACGCCGGGGAAGGAGTCGGCGATTTCTTCGAGCTGTTTGATTCGCTTGATGTAGAGGTCGACGGTCTCGCGGCGCGCGCCGGGGCGTGCGGCCGAGAGGGCGTCGGCAGCCTGTACGAGTACAGCGATGACGGAGTTTTGCGGCAACTCGTTGTGGTGCGAGCCGACGGCGTTGGCGACCAGTTCGCTCTCGCCATACTTCTTGCAGAGGTCGTAGCCGAGCAGCGCATGCGAGCCCTCGACCTCGTGGGTCAGGGCCTTGCCCATGTCGTGGATGAGGCCCGCGCGCTTGGCGAGGCCGACGTCTTCACCGATTTCGGCCGCCATGATGCCCGCGAGGTGGCACACTTCCTGGCTGTGACGTAGCACGTTTTGGCCGTAGGAAGTGCGGTATTTGAGCCGACCCATGAGCCGGAGAATCTCCGGGTGTAGACCGTGCACGTCCACTTCGAGACTGGCTGCATCGCCCCATTCTTTGATGTTTTGGTCCATCTCCTGGCCGACTTTTTCGACCATTTCCTCGATACGGGCGGGGTGGATGCGTCCGTCCTGGATGAGGCGCTCGAGGGTGATGCGCGCGATTTCGCGCTTGATGGGGTCGAAGCCGGAGAGCACGATGGTCTCGGGGGTGTCGTCGATGATGAGGTTGACGCCGGTGGCGGTCTCGAGGGTGCGGATGTTGCGGCCTTCACGGCCAATGATCCGGCCCTTCATTTCGTCGTTCGGCAAGGCTACAACGGAGACGGAGTGTTCGGCGATGTGGTCGGCCGCGCAGCGCTGAATCGCCTCGCTCAGGACCTTCTTTGCGCGTTTCTCGGAATTCTCGGTGAGTTCGTCCTCGATGCGCTTGAGGCGCAAGGCCGAATCGCGGCGCACCTCCTGATCGAGCTTCTCGAAGATCGCCTCGCGCGCGGCGTCGGCCGTCAAGCCGGCGATGTTCTCAAGCTGTTTGAGCTGGTCCTGAATGATTTCGTCGACGCGCGTTTCTTTCTTCTTGAGGTTATCCGCGCGGCCCTGCAATTCCTTGTCGCGTTTAGCGAGCGCTTCGGTCTTTTCTTCCAGCGCTTCGATACGGACGTCGAGGGTTTCTTCCTTCTTGAGGATGCGTTTTTCGAGAGTGAGCAACTCGGCGCGCTGCTTCGAGGCCTCCTCTTCAAGCCGTCCGCGCTGCTCGATTTCCTTCTCTTTTACGGCGGTTTTGGCCTCTTTTGCCGTCGCCGCGGCGTCGCGTTCGGCGTCGGACAGAATCTGTGCGGCCTCGCGCCGGGCGCTCTTGAGTGCGCCTTGGCCGCGCAGGCCCATGATGATGACCCCGGCGACGGCGCCGACGGCGCCCGCCACAATCATCATCACCCAGGTTTGGGGATCGGAAAACATTGACATCTCCTCGGGGGCCAGGGAGACGCTCGAAGATGCGGTTTAGGAGCGGACTTAAATCGATTGGCGGGGCGGGTCGGCGTCCAATGGAAGACTAACCGCGCATTCATTGACCAGTGACCCGGCGGCGATCGTGTCCATCGGGAATACTCCACGATGGCCTCCTAAATCATCCGCGCTGAGGGTCGAGAAAAAGCCAATGCCCTTCATCTACCAACCTATCGCTACACGCCCGAAGGCGTAGTCACGTGCTCTGGCGCGCAATGCGCGCCGACCGGCTCACCGCGCACGGGCGCGGCGTCCTCTGATGCGTCTGTCTCGGTTGCCCAGTTAGCTTCCTTGGTTAATCTATGTACCCAAAGGCCGACGACGGCTTCGCGCTGTCTCGGCCTGTGGTTCGTATTATAGGAAGCCGCGCCGGGTCAGTCAACGGGCCGTGCGACCCGCAGATTCGGCGTGAAGATCACTTGATCGGTTTCCCCGGTTCGCGCATAGTCTCGACACACATCACCCGGCGAAACGCCGAAACCAAGGCCATGGCCCCCAAAAACGACCGTCCGAATAGCGCCGATCGGCTCGTCCGCCAAGAGCTGATCAGCCCCGAGGACCTCGCCGAAGCGCGCAAACGCGAGGACGAGGGCGGGGCGCCGTGGTATCGGCAGCTTGTCCAGATGCGCAAAATAAGCTTCGGGGCTGTCAACGACGTCCTTCGTTACGAGCTTCATTCCAGCGCGGCGCGGCAGTCGCACGCTCAACTGGGCCAGGCGCTGGTCGAAGCGGGAGTATTGAGCGAGACCAAGCTGCACGAGGCGCTGGCTTCACAAAAACGCAGCGGAAAGCTGCTCGGCACAATCTTGGCGGGGGAGGGCTTTGTCTCTCTCGATGACATCGCCAAGGTCCTCGCCGGGCAATATGGGCTCGATTACGTCGCGCTGGAACGCGCCCCGAGCAGCCGCGACGCGCTCGATTTTGTGCCGGAGAATATTGCAATCCAGAAGGCTTTTATTCCGGTGCATATCGAGGGCGACCGCCTCGATGTACTGATTTCCGGCCCGCAAGCGCCGGATCGGCTCCGGGAAGTGGGGATTCTGCTCGGGCTGCGCGTGCACGCCAAGATGACGGCGGTGGAGAGCCTCGAGGCGGAAATCCGCCGACGCTACGAGGGGCGGCCGAGACACCATGAATCAATCGCTGCGGTGCCAGCCCTAAAGATCGAGGCCCCGCCACCTCCCCTTTCGCCCGCGCCACAGCGCGTGGCTTCGCCGCCACCTCGCGCGTCGCAACCCAGTCCCGCTACGTCGACAAAAAAGGATCAGCCCGCGATGAGCCCGAGTCAGACGAACGAACCTAAACGATTCGAAGAGATTGCCCGCGAGGCGCAGGGTGTGCCGGTGGTCAAGCTCGTCACGACCATCATCGAGGGCGCGGTGAACTCCGGCGCAACGGACGTGCACCTCGATCCGCAAGA
>VFKU01000681.1 GCA_009885415.1 Rhodothermota bacterium | reverse complement strand
TAGACGTCCGTTTCGCCGCAGGCCACCGCGCACAGGCCCGCCACCGCCGCGCAATAGCAGCGGAACTGGCCCGCCTCGCGGATGAGATCCGAATAGGCCAATAAGGTCGCTTCGCGCTGGTGCGGATAGCCGAAATCGATGTCGATCCGCGCCTCGGCCAGCGCATCCACCGGCGAGACGTGCATGGGTTTTCCGTTTTGCGTTGCGCCCATGCCGCGCCCCGCGAGCATGAGAATCTCCGCCCCGGCCATTGCCACGCCGCCCGCGCGCACTTCGCCGGCCTCGGCGAAGGCCAGCGATACGCCAAACTGCGGAAACATCCCCCGCACAAAATTCTGCGTGCCGTCGATCGGGTCGATGAACCAGCAACGGCCCTTGCGATCGGGCGGGAGCTGATCCATACCCGCCTCTTCGGCCACGACGGTGTCCTTTGGAAAGGCCTTGCCGATCGCTTCGACCAGCCGCCGTTGCACTTCGAGATCGACTTCGGTGAGCAGATCCATCGCGCCGCGCTTGCCACGCACCATCAACCCGCCGCGCTTCGCATAGCGCTCGCGCACGTACGGCGAAACGGCGTCGAGATTCTCTCCGATGAAATCCAACTCTCGCATGTCGCTGCAGTCCCCCAAGACAAACACGTCAAAGTATACACGATTTCGCCTGTAGGCACGGCCCTATTTGAGCGGGTGGCATCGTGTCCGCGCGCGGCGTAAAATAGGTCGTTCGCCAAGCGAGGGGGAGTGCGACACGTGAACAAGAAGCGCGGCATAGCGCCCATTCGGGTCCTGCCCGAGGACGTGGCGAACAAGATCGCCGCGGGCGAGGTCGTCGAGCGTCCCGCGTCCGTCGTCAAGGAACTGGTCGAGAACTCACCCGACGCGGGCGCGACGCGCATCGTCGTCCGCATGATCGGCGCCGGCCGCCGCCTCATCGAAGTCACCGACAACGGCCACGGCATGGGCCCGCAGGACGCGCTACTTTCCATCGAACGCCACGCGACTTCGAAGGTCCGCAAGGCGGAGGACCTCGAAACGCTCCGCACGCTCGGCTTCCGCGGCGAGGCGCTCCCGAGCATCGCCGCCGTCTCGCGCTTCGAACTTCTCACGCGCCGCGAGGACGACACCGCCGCCACGCACATCCAGGTCGACGGCGGCATCCTGCGCGCTTCGGGCGACGCGCCCGGCCCCGCCGGCACGCGCGTCACCGTGAATCGTCTTTATTTCAACACCCCTGCGCGCGCGAAGTTCTTGAAAGGCATCACGACCGAGCTCAGCCACTGCATCGATGTCGTCCAGCGCCACGCGCTCGCGCATCGCGGCGTCGGCTTCCAGTTTTTCCACAACGACAAGCTGCTCCTCGACATCCCCGAAGGCGCCACGCTCCGCGAACGCATCGCGCTCATCTGGGGCCTGAAATTTCTCGAGGACCTCGTCGAATTCGAGCGCGAGGAGGCCGGCTTCAAGTTCACCGGCTACATCGGTACGCCCGCGCTCACGCGCTCGTCACGCTCGCACCAACTCTTCTTCCTCAACGGCCGCCCGGTGATGAATCGCGCGCTCCAATTCGGTTTCGAAGAGGGCTACCAGGGCCTGCTCACCATCGGCCGCCACCCCGTCGGCGTCGTCCTCATCGACGTCCACCCGCGCACGGCCGACATCAACATCCACCCCTCCAAGCGCGAAGTCCGCTTCCGCGAGGAACGCGTCGCTCGAGCCGCCATGCGAGACGCGGTCCGCAAAGCGCTCGACGAGCTCGGCACCGCGCGTCCACCCGCCGCCGAAAATGTGATCCCCGGACCCACCGCCTGGAACCAACCGCGCGAGTTTCGCCCCGCCGCCTCCGCACCGCTACCTAGTGGCGGCGCTGTTGCCACGGCGCCGGCCGCCGC
>VFKU01000680.1 GCA_009885415.1 Rhodothermota bacterium | reverse complement strand
TCACCGGCGAGCTCATCACGCCGATCGCCATGGAAGAAGGCCTGCGCTTCGCCATCCGCGAAGGCGGACGTACCGTCGGCGCCGGCGTCGTCAGCAAGATTTTGAAGTAGGACAAACCGCCCCCGTTGGGGGGCGTGAATGAATACGGAGAGGTGGTTGACATGCGCGAACAAGTAATTTTGGAATGCACGGTGTGCAAGCAGCGGAACTATCTGAGCACGCGCGACAAGCGCAAGACGCCGGAAAAGTACACGATGAAAAAGTACTGCCGCTTCGAGCGCAAGCACACGCTGCACAAGGAATCGAAATAGGCTTTGGCCGGCCTTCGGGCTGGCGTAGCAGGTGGAGAGCTGTAGCTCAATTGGTAGAGCGGCGGTCTCCAAAGCCGTAGGTTGGGGGTTCGAGACCCTCCAGCTCTGCCACCTGAATCACGATGCATCCGGCCTCGCGGCCGGCGGACTATAGACAGCAAGTAACCACGAGTGACGATGACCATGGCAACGACCACCGCCGACAAGCCCAATCCGTGGAACCGCCTGCGGAATTACGTGCTCGAAGTGCGCACCGAAATCGAAAAGGTGACCTGGCCTTCCTTCGATGACCTCAAGGCGCATACGATCGTTGTGCTGGTTTTCCTCGGCATTTTGGGCGTGATCGTCGGCGCGATGGACGTCACCTTCCAAAAAGCCGTCCTCACGCTCTTCCGAAACCTCTAAAGGACCGGGACCGTGCAAAAGAAACGCGAGACAGAAGAAACTCTCCCCACCGCCGACGCGGCCGACGAGCAGCTCGAGACGCCGATCATCAAGGAACCGCCCGCGGACGGCGTGAAGCGGCGCTGGTACGCCGTGCACGCGCACTCCGGCCAGGAAGGCTCCGTCATGGCGTCCTTGCGCGCGCGCGCCACGCAGAGCGGGATGGAAGCCCAGATCACCAACGTCCTCGTGCCGATGGAAGAAGTCGCCGAGTTTCGCGCGGGAGAGAAGAAGACCTCCAAGCGCAAGTTCTTCCCCGGCTACGTGCTCGTCCAGCTGCCCGAGCACCCGGAGAAAAACGCCGACCTCTGGCACCTCATCAAGGACACCCCCGGCGTCACCGGGTTCATCGGCTCGCGCACCGAGCCGGTGCCGCTCGAGGACGCCGAAGTGATCACGCTTGTCGAAGAAATGCGCGGCGAGCGCGAGCGCCCGCGGCCCAAGCTTTCGTTTGAAGTCGGCGAGCGTGTGAAAATTACCGAGGGTGCCTTCGCCAATTTCATGGGCAACATCGGCGAGATCAACGAAGAACGTGGCAAAGTGAAAGTTATGATCGAGATCTTCGAGCGCCAGACCAGCGTCGAAGTGGATTTCTGGCAGGTCGAGAAGATTTGACGGGAGAAAGTCACTCATGCCCCCACAAGCGAAACCAGCAGGCAAAACAGTAGGCAAAGGCTCCAAAGAGATCACCGCGATGATCAAGTTGCAGTGCCCCGCGGGCGCGGCCAATCCGGCGCCGCCGGTCGGCCCGGCCCTTGGTCAGCACGGCGTGAACATCATGGAGTTCTGCAAACAGTTCAACGACCGCACCCGTGACCAGCAGGGCCTCACGATCCCGGTGGTGATCTCGGTCTACAAGGACCGCAGCTTCAGCTTCATCACCAAGAGCCCGCCGGCGGCCGTGTTGCTCAAGCGCGCGGCCAAGCTCGCCAAGGCCTCGGGCACGCCGAACAAGGTGAAGGTCGGCTCGGTGACCAAGGCGGACTTGCAGCAGATCGCCGAACTCAAGAAGAACGATCTCAACGCCGGCAGCATGGAAGCGGCGATGAGCATGATTGCCGGTACGGCCCGCAGCATGGGCCTGACCGTCGAAGGATAAACGCAAGACAACGTGGGAGGGCGCTTTGCGCCCGAATACACCACAGGAGAAACGCACCATGGCACAATCCAAGCGCACGGTCACGAATTCCACCAAGCGCGACCCCGAAAAGAAGTACCCCCTCACCGAAGCCATCGTCGGCGTCAAGGCCTGCGCGAACGCCAAGTTCGACGAGTCCGTCGACCTCGCGTTCCACCTCGGCGTCGACCCGCGCCACGCCGACCAGATGATCCGCGGTTCGGTCTCCCTGCCGCACGGCACGGGCAAGAAGGTCCGCGTCATCGTCGTCTGCAAGCAGGACGCGCAAGCGGCCGCCGCGCGCGAAGCCGGCGCCGATGAAGTGGGCGGGGACGACCTCGTCGCCAAGATTCAGGCCGGCTGGACCGATTTCGACGCGATGATCGCCGCGCCGGACATGATGGGTTCCGTCGGTAAGCTCGGTAAAGTGCTCGGCCCGCGCGGCCTCATGCCCAGCCCAAAGGCCGGCACGGTGACCCCGAACGTCGCCAACGCCGTCAAGGAAATCAAGAAGGGCAAGATCGACTTCCGCGTCGACAAAAACGCGAACATCCACGTGCCGGTCGGCAAGGCGTCCTTCAGCGAAGTGCAAATCGGCGAGAACGCCAGCGCGGTCATCGGCGCGATCATCAAGGCAAAGCCGGCGTCCGCCAAGGGCGTTTACCTCAAGAGCTGCACCGTCAGCAGCACCATGGGGCCCGGATACAAGCTCGACACGACCCAGCTCACCGCCGCTCACGAAGAGTAGTAACTGCCGGGGCCGCCGTACAGCGGCGCAATCCACCCGGGCCGGAGGAGTAAGCGCATGGCAGCGAAGTCTCGCGGAGTGTTGTTCACCTCGGAGTCCGTCACCGAGGGCCACCCGGACAAGGTGGCCGATCAGATTTCCGATTCCATCCTCGATGCGTTGCTCGCGCAGGACCCCAAGTCGCGGGTCGCCTGCGAGACGCTCATCACTACCGGACTCTGCGTCGTCGCGGGTGAGATCACCTCGAAGGCGACCGTGGACTACGCCGAGGTCGCCCGCAAGACGATCTGCGACATCGGCTACACCGGCGGCGACGCTGGCTTCGACGGCCGCACCTGCGGCGTCGCGATCACCCTCGACAAGCAATCGCCCGACATCGCGCTCGGTGTCGACGTTCACACCAACGCCGACAAGGACCAGGGCGCCGGCGACCAGGGCATGATGTTCGGCTACGCCACGAACGAAACCCCCGAGCTGATGCCGTTGCCGATTCTTCTCGCCCACCAACTCGGCCTCGTGCTCTCGAAACTGCGCAAGACCGGCAAGCTCCCCTGGCTCCAGCCCGACGGCAAGACGCAAGTCACCGTCGAGTACGTGGACGACAAACCCGTCCGCATCGACACCATCGTCATCTCGAACCAGCACTCGCCGAACGTCACCCAGGCGCAGATCAAGAAGGCGCTCATCGCGCAGGTCATCGAGCCGACCCTGCCGAAGAAATACGTCGACGGCAAGATCAAATACCACATCAACCCGACCGGCCGCTTCGTCGTCGGCGGGCCCGTCGGCGATTGCGGCCTCACCGGGCGCAAGATCATCGTGGACACCTATGGCGGCATGGGCCGCCACGGCGGCGGCGCCTTCTCCGGCAAGGACCCGAGCAAGGTGGATCGCTCCGCGGCCTACATGGCGCGCTATATCGCCAAGAACGTGGTCGCGGCCAAGCTCGCCGACCGCTGCGAAGTCCAGCTCGCCTATGCGATCGGCGTCGCGCGGCCCGTCTCGATCAACGTGAACACCTTCGGCACGAACGCGATCGAAGAGAGCGCGATCGCCGACCTGGTCCAGGCGACCTTCGATTGCCGCCCCGCGGCCATCATCGAGACGCTCGGCCTGCGCAAGCCGATCTACCGCCAGACCGCGGCCTACGGCCACTTCGGCCGCAAAGAATTCCCCTGGGAATCCACCAACAAGGCTACCGAACTGCGCAAGAAGGCCGGTCTCAAGGCCTAATTGGAGAGCTTCGGTGGCACGGGCTTCCAGCCCCTGCGCCCCTGCCGGAGTCTCTGAGCGTTTGGGTCGGGTCACTGATGAAAGCGCGCATGGGCTGGAAGCCCATGCCACCGAAAAGATCAGGCCGTTTTGGCCGCGCCGCGATAGAAGGGGTCGTCTTCGTCGGTGTCGTCGAGTGGTGGCAGGGTCTGCGGAAATCCTGGGCCGGCCGCGCCGCGCAATTCTTCGACATGATGCACGCCTGCGCTGCGCTTGGGCGCCAAACGCAGACTCTCGCCGAAGTCCGCGCGCACGATCGGATCATCGTTTCGATCGTTGATGTCGGTTCGGGGCCCGGTAGGCGACTCCGGAGCCAACGCCGCACCGCCGAGCAGCGCCATCAGCCGCTCGACCACACCAGCACCCTCCGCCACCTGAGCGCGCAGCCCCTCGATCTCATCCGTCAGCGTCTTCTGGGCCTCGCGCAGGCCCTCGACCTCGCCGTGCCGCGCGACGAGCGCCTCCTCAAGTTCGCGGACGTGCTCCTCGCGCGCCGTGCGCTCCTTCAGCGACTCCGCGCGCGCGCGATCGGCGTCGCGCCGGGTCTCGTCCAGTTCTTCGCGCACGTGGGTCAGATGGCTCTTCATCGTGTCGCGCTCCGAACGCGCACGCACAAGACTTTCCTGAATCCGGCGAATTTCATCCTGAAGCGCCACGGTCTCCGCCCCGATCGCGGGCGTCGCGGCGGCCGCCGGTGTCTCGATCGCTACAGCGTCCTCGGGCCCGGGCCGCTCGCCGCGGAACACCGCCTCGAGTTTCAGAATTTCGCCGCGCTGCCGTTCGCGTGCGCGTTGCGCTTCGTCAAAGGCCGAGCGGCTCTGGTGCAATTCCTCGAGGAGACCCTGCGCCCGCTCGAGCATCCCCCGCGCCTCCTCGCGCGCTTTCTGCGCGTCGATACGCGCCTCCGCGAGCTTGCGCTTGATCGCGTCCTCGTCTTCGGCGGGCACAACGGGCGCGGGCTGCATCGCCCGCTCGACCCTCTGCCCTTCGAGTTCCTGGACGCGGGCGCGCAGTTGCGCCGCTTCCCGCGCGGACACCTTGTTTAGCGCCAGTTCCGCGCGCAGGTGCTCCGCCTCCTCCCGCGCCTCAGCCATCTCCCGGCGCGCATGCTCCAACTCCGAAGCGCGCGACTGCTTGCGCGCCGCCGGCGACTCCGATTCCATCTCGCGCACCCGTGCTTCGAGCTTCGCGATGGCGTCCGCCTGCTCCGAGCGCAGCCGCGCCTCGATCGTCTCAAGTGAGCGCTGCGCCTCGCCGGCGCCCATCTCGACGACCTGCCCGCCCTTCAGTTGCCGCCGCAATTTCGCCGGCAAGCCTGTGAGGCGATCCGGGTGCGCCTCCGTCGCCAACACGGCGTAGTGATCGTTCTCGAGAAAAATCTCAATCAACCGCGCGAGCGCGTCGTACTTCGCGCCGAAATCCTGCACGTCATCGACCAAAAGCACGGCGTGCCGGGCCATGTCGATCGGCGCGGGATTGGCAATAATGCGCTCCACCTCTTCGCCCCAAGTCCCCGGCGACACGAACAGAATCGCCGCGTGTCCGGCGGTGGCGCGCAGCCGGTGGGCGATCGCATACAAAAGGTGGGTCTTGCCGCAGCCGGGTTCGCCCACGAGCACGAGCGGAAGCGGGCTGATGGGCTCGGCCTGCGACACCGCCAGGCACAACTCGTGCGCGCGCCGGTTCCCCTCGTCCACCAGAAAAGTTGTGAAACTCGAATCGCGCGTGGCCGTCATTGTCGCCCTGCGCCTCCCCCGCTGCCTGCCGTCCGCGCCCCGCCCGCCGGTCGCGAAACCGCAAAGCGATTCTACTGCCGCGGCGCCGATCGATCAAGACGCACGGCCGCGCGCGGGTTTGCCCTTTGCCGTCTGCTCTGGTACTTTCGTGCCTTGCCGGGAGACCAACGCCGATGCGGCTCGATATCGCAGCGCGATCCGACATAGGCCGCCGCAAGCGTGAAAACGAGGACTCCTTCGGCGTGTTCCGCGACGACACGCCCGGCTTGCAACTCTTCCGCAGCGGCGCGTTCCTCATCGTGGCCGACGGTCTCGGCGGCCACATGGGCGGCGAGATCGCCAGCAAACTCGCCGTGTCCATCCTCAAAGACGTGATCAAGGAACAACCGCCCCAGCCCGCCGGCGAAAATCCCGACGGCCCCTTGCTCGACCTCATCACACGCTACGTTCAAAACGCCAACACGAGCGTCTTCAAGACGAACCAGGACATCAACCCGCAGGGCAAGCCCATGGGCACCACGCTCGCCTCCTGCCTGATCTCGGCGAAGAAAGTCCACATCTGCAATGTCGGCGATTCGCGCGTGTACCACCTGCGCGACGGCGAAATTATCACGCGCACCGAGGACCATTCCTGGGTCGACGAACAAGTGAAGGCCGGCCTCATGTCCAAGGTCGAAGCCGAGGCCGATGTCCGCAAAAACGTCGTCACGCGCAGCGTCGGCACGCGGCTGGAAGTCGTCGTCGACAGCTACGTCTGGCACATCGTGCCGGGCGACTGGATTCTCGTGTGCTCGGACGGGCTCGTGAACATGGTGAAGGACGTGGACATCTGCGCCGAGTTCAAGCGCAGCGGCAGCGCGGCCGAGATCGCGGCGCGCCTCGTGAACCTGGCGAACGAAAACGGCGGCAAGGACAACATCACCGTCATCGCGGCGAACATCAGCCCGAGCCTCTTCCGCCTGATCTATTTCAAGCTGCGCGCGGTCAAGCGCCGCCACGGCTACAAGCTGCTCTGGTTCGTCGTCAGCCTGCTGCTAGGCCTGGTCGGTTTCCTGGCGGGCTACATCTATCGCGCCAAGTTCGGCACTCTTCCTCTGCTCGACCTCTGAGATCGGCGCCGGCCGCCGCTCGGATAACAGGCCCCGGTACCGGCGAAACGTCGCGCCGTCCCACAGCCAGTACGCGCGCTCTTCGAGCCAGCCCCCGGTGTTGATGTAGACCCCCGCGCCGCGCGCCGTGGGGATTTCTTCATAGGCCGCGACGTGCGTGTGCCCGCAGACGACGACCTCCGCGCGGCCCGACTCGATCACGCCGCGCGCGAAGGCCCGCGAGGCCTCCACCTCCGCGCGCCGTGCGTTCCCTTCCACGTCCTGTCGCGAGCGGCTCGCGTGCGAGAGGCGCTGGGCGAGCGCCATGGCCCAGTCGGGATGCAACAAACGAAACAGCCCCACCACCATCGGAAACCGCGCAAAGCGCTTGTATAACCGGTAGCTCGTGTCGACCGGGTTCACACCGTCCCCGTGTACGAAGAGCGTCGTCCGCTCGCCCAGGCGGAACGAGTATTCGTCGGCATGCACCTGAAATCCGAGATCGTTCTCGAAAAAACGCCCCGCCCAAAAATCATGATTGCCGCAAATCAGGTGCAGCTCGACGCCCGCTTCGCGCAAGTCCGCCAACGCTCGCAATACGTCGAAGTACCCGGAAAACACCACGTGCCGGTACTCGAACCAGAAATCGAAGAGATCGCCGACGATGACGACACGATTGATTTCGCCGGGATCGATGCTGCGCAGGAAACGGACGAATTCGCCGAGGTACTCGCGATTCGCCGGGCCCACCTTGAGGTGGACGTCGGCGAAAATCAGCGTCTTCATCGAAGCAGGCTGATCTTCGAGAGCGGCCAGAAGCGGAGGACGGCCTTGCCGATGATCGCCTCGTCGTGAATGGCCTTAAAGCTCCGGCTGTCCTTGCTCACCGGCCGATTATCGCCGAGCACATAGAAGTCGCCCGGGGCCAGCGCCAACTCCTGGTGCTCCGGCGACACCCGCGCGCTTTCCATCAAGTAGTCCTGCTCGATCTTGCGGTTGTTCACAAACACGTCGCCGTGATCGAACGTCACCAAGGTTTGAGAGGTCGCATCCGCCGGGCCCTTGCTCTCGGCGTGCACCGTGCTGCCCGCGGCGGGACCCGTCGCGATCACCCGCTTCACGTAGCGCTTGCCCGATCCGTCGGGGCTGTCGAAGACCACAATGTCGCCCGCCGTCACGTCCAGGCTGTGAAACAGGCCGATTCGGCTCAACTGGTGCGGCAGCTTGAGCACGAGAATGCGCTCGTTGTTCGTCAGCGTCGGATCCATCGAGTCGCCCTGGACCTCGAAGCCCTCGATCACGAAAAATTTCAGGCTCAGGAAAATGACCAAGAACCACACGACGAGTTTGAGGAAGTCGACGATTTCGCGCCGCAGCTCGTGCTTGTCCTGGGACTCCCCCGCCTCGGGGGCGGCGGCCGGCGGGACACCCTGCGATGGCTCCATCACTGCGTCTCCAAAAGCGCTCGTACTACGTCTAACAATCTATCACGAGATTGCCCAGCAAGTAAACACTTGCCGACGCCGATCGGGCCAAATCTATCGAATTACGGCGCCTTTGGAGCGGCTGACGGCGCGTCCCCGCCTTGAAGACCCAGCGCCGCCGCGACCGGCGACCCGGCCCGAAGGCGCGGCATCAGAATCTCCTGCTCGCCGACCAGTTGCCGCGAAATGAACAGGGCCGCCGCCGGATGTTCGTAAGCCAGTTCCTTGAGGTACTGCCACCACGCGCCGCCCTCGATGCTGCGGCCGAGCAGCGCCTGCGTAATCGCCCACGGGTCCGCCGCCTGCTGTTCTTCAATTTCCTCGGCGAGCGTCTCGGGCTGGTGCGCGCCCACTTGCTGTAGCCGGTTGCCCAGCGCGTGCGTGAGCCGGCACGCCTCCGCGAACTGCGCCGCGAAGACCTCCCACTCCGGATCCGACTGAAGCACCAGCTCGCGCAGAAACGCCAGCCGCGTCGCAAAGTCCACCTCGCGCAAGCGGCCCGCGGCCTCGCTGTCACCCAACAAATAATCCAAGGCAACCTGCGCATGAAGCTCCGGCTCGAGCAGCGCGACGCAATCTTCCGGCCGCTGCGGATACGACCCGTGCATCATCAGCGCGCGCGTCTGGTATTGCGGCACTTGCGGCAAGGGCTCGGGAAAGGCCGAATAGTCGAAGCCCAGCCCCACGCCCGTGCGAAACGCGAGCACCGCTCGCGGCAAGTCGCGTGCGCCCAGTGCGGCCAGGCCCTGCGCGAAAAATTCTTCCTGCATCTTGCGCCGGATACGCAGCAGTTCGTAGGCCTGCGCGGCGCTCGTCCATTTGCCCTCGCGCGCCGCATTGTCGCCAAGCAAGAGCACCAACTCCGCGGGAAGCTGCGCGGGGCGCATCGCCGCCAGTTCGCGCTGCACGTGCGCCCAAGTCGCCGCCTCGCGCACGGCCCTCAGCGCCTGCTCAAAGGCCGCGCCGGACTCGCTCGCCGCCGGCAGCAGATACGCGTATTTTTCGTCGGTGTAGACTTCGCTCGAATCCGCGCGCGCCGGAGAGAACGGCGCGAACAACAGCCGCAGATTCACAATGTCACCGTCCGCCACGCACTTGGCGAGCGAACGGGCCACGTCCTCGGGATTCACGATCTTTGGCGCGGCTTGTTTGTCTGCGCGGGCCATGCTCAGCGCCCCGCCGTTTCGAGGATCGCCGATACCGAGCGCCGGCGCTCGGCCCAGTCGATCGAGGGCTGCGTCACCACATGAAAGGGTAGCCGCTCGAGAATATCGTGATACAAAAGATGCCGATAGTGCCGCAGCAGCTTGAGCGCGTAGCGCGCGTAAAAAATGTTCCACCCGCTCGATTCCGCCACGTCCTTGTCCTGGCCGGCCTCGAGCATCGTCTCCTCGACGTACTTGCTGAGAAACCCGCGCGCCCGCCCGTCGAACTCCCGCCGCAGCGCGTCGGTCGATTCCGGGTCCGAACTTTTCGCCGCCTGGTCGATCCAGCGCTTCTCAAGCTCGATCAGTGCCTTCCGCTCCTCGGCATACGCCGCGCGTTTGGCCTGGTCGCGCAAGATAAACGCTGCCGCATTCAACTTGGCCATATCGAGAATGAACTGCGCGCGGCGGTCCTCGGAGATCGAATCCGTCACCGAATCGCGCAGCGCCTTCATCTTCTTGCGAAAGGTGTTGCGCACCTCGCCCGGGTTGGCGTCCTCGCCCACCCCGAGAATCTCGAAATAATTGATATACCCCGCTTCGCTCATCGAGTACCCTTCACAAATAAGTCCGCCATTCTACCGGCTGGCGGCTGCCCGCGCCAAACCCCGGCCCGCGGTAGCGGGTCAGTTTGCCGCCTTCATGATCGGTCAAGGATTGTCAATTCAACTCTTTCGGATAAGCAAGTTCAATACGTCCAATCGCTTTAGAGGATCGTTTTAAGTCGGCTGGTGTAGGTCGATAGACTTTTGCGATGAACGGTGGTTTGTGTTGGATCAGAAAGCGCTCGATACGGGGTAGGGCAGCAACGAAAGAATTTGCAAGGTCGGCATGTTTAGCCTTTCCCATAATTACGAGCAGCGCGACCCCGTTGTCTATGACTGCCTTTTGTTCATTTGGTTTGTATCGAATTTTGCCGTCATGCGTAAGGGCAATCCAGCCGTTTTTGCCGACCTCTGCAAGCCATTCTGGATCGGGGGTTTGGGCGTTGAAATGATCCATATGACGTTCTACAGTTAGCCCGGCTTCGCGAAGAATTTCAGGGAACTGCTTGCCGAGATCGCGATCCGTAAAATAAACGAGGCTCAAGCGGCTCGCTCGTAGAACATGGCTTGTTCAACTTCCCGCTTTTCAAGATCGTAATCAGCCGCTATCTCTTCAACATCCTCACCGGCATCAATACGATTCACAATCGCCAATGTAGATATGGCTTTTCTAAATACTATAGGTCGGCCAAACGCCAATTTAGGATCAATTGCAATCGGCTGATCTTCTGTAGGCGCGGTAGAGCTAATAAACGGAAATAGGCGTATTGGAACACGCATTGAATCGTATTTCACTCGATGGAGATGAGCCTCGAGTGCGTGCTTTATTGCGAGCTGACCAGAGTTAGACAATTCGATTAGTTCGCCGTATTTCTCTAGAAACAACTTTCCAGCCCCAGCTAGCATGTCTTGACTGAGCAGCAGCCTCTCTATATGGAGTGTGCTTTCAGCGAAAGCAATGGCTTTTCGCACTTCCTTTATGGCTACGCTGTGATCGATACGCAGAGATCGCAATATGTGGGCTTCGATTAGATTGTGAAACGATAGTAACGGCGGAGGTGCGGTCGCCGGCTTAATGAGAGGTGCGAATTTTTTGCGTCCATCGGAGTAGCTGCGCCCTACCACCCAATCCCGCAATGTTGCGGGAGGTAGCTTCAAATACTTCGCCGCCTCCTTAACACTGTAAGCAGGCATGTCGCGCATATCGGTTGGGCTAGGCTTCACTGCAAAACGTCCTTCGCGGCAATGTGCGTACCGGTATTTTACCGGAAAAACGCTAGACAAAGTATGACGTTTAGAACGGGCCTTTTTAGCCTGATTTTGGCATAGTTTTGGCCTCATAGGTTCTGTCGGGGAAACGTGGAGATCGGGTGGGTTATTCAAACTGACCCACTACCCGGCCCGCCGCGTCCACGAACCTACCCCGCGTCGTATGTTATTCTTAACGGGAAAACGAAATGTTTAAATCATGAGCGAAACCGGCCCAAAAACGCGCGAAGTCACCCGGACCCGCCCGCGGACGGTTGCGAAGCGGCCGCCCATGTTCAAGGTGCTGTTGCACAACGACCACTACACGACGATGGATTTCGTCGTCGAAGTCTTGCGGGATATCTACCAAAAACCAATGCTCGAGGCTGTCAACATTATGCTCAGCGTCCACAAGAGCGGCGCGGGTCTTGCCGGCGTTTACGCCGCGGAGATCGCCGAGACCAAGATTGATCGCACGCACAAATTGGCCCAGGAGAAGGGCTTTCCACTCAAATGCAGCATGGAGCCGGAATGAGGCCGCGCGTTGCGGCGTTTGTTCTTTAATACCAACGAAGTCACCGGAGGTCGCGTGGAAAAACCTGTCGTGTTCGATACCAAGTCGGTGAAACTCGAGCTGCAACCCGGCACCTACTCGTGGTGCGCGTGCGGTAAATCGAAGACCCAGCCCTGGTGCGACGGCTCGCACAAGGGCGGCGCGTTCTCGCCGGTGAAAATCACGATCACCGAAGCACAGACGAAGTCGATGTGCCTGTGCAAACAATCCAAGAACGCACCCTTCTGCGACGGCTCGCATAAGCCGCTGCGTGAAGCGATGACTCCGCCACAGCCCTAACCGAAAAACCCGGGTGCCACCCCTAAGCTCCGCTTAGGGGTGCAAGGACAACCAGCGATGATCAGCAAACAACTCGAAGACGTGCTCCGAAACGCGGTGCAGGAGGCGCGCAAGCGCCGCCACGAGTACCTCTGCGCCGAGCACGTCCTCTATGCCCTGCTGGACGATCCCGTCGGCCGCGACATCCTCGAGAACGTCGGGGTGGACATCGACAAGCTGCGCAAGGACCTCGACGAGTTCCTCTCGAAGCAGCTCGACCAGATCCCCGAGGGACAGCGCCTCGTCGTGCAGCAGACCGTCGCTTTCGATCGCGTTATGAAGCGTGCGCTCTCGCACGTGAGATTTTCAGGCAAAGGCGAAGTCGAAGCCGGCGATACGCTCGCCGCGCTCCTCGAAGAGCCGCAGTCGCACGCCGCCTTTTTCCTCGAAGAACAAGGCGTCACGCGGCTCGACGTGCTCAACTACGTTTCGCACGGCGTGTCGAAGGACGCCGATTCGGACGAAGACGCGAACAGCGAAGCGCCCGGCGAGGCCAACGGCGAAGACGAGGATCGCAGCAAGAAATCGCGCGATCCGCTCGAACTCTATACCGAAAATCTGGCCGTGTTCGCCGCGCAGGGCAAGATCGATCCGCTCATAGGCCGTGAGACCGAGCTGGCCCGCGCCATTCGCGTGCTCTGCCGCCGCCGCAAGAACAACCCCATCTTCGTGGGCGAACCGGGTGTCGGGAAGACCGCCATCGTCGAGGGACTCGCGCTGCGCATCCACGAGGGCAAGGTGCCGCCGCTGCTCGTCGCCGCAGAAATCTTCCGCCTCGACCTCGGCGCGCTCCTCGCCGGGACGCAGTTCCGAGGCGATCTCGAGCAGCGCATCAAGGCCGTCATCAAGGCGCTGCTCAAGCGGCAAAACGTCATACTCTTCATCGACGAGATCCACATGGTCGTCGGCGCGGGCTCGACCCGCGGCTCGGACGTAGACGTCTCCGGCCTGCTCAAGCCCTTGCTCGCCGCGGGCGAGCTGCGCTGCATCGGCGCGACCACCTTCGAGGAGTACAAGAACGGCGTCGAGAAGGACCGCGCGCTCGCCCGACGTTTCCAGAAGATAGACGTCGTCGAGCCGACCGTCGAGGAGACCTACCAAATTCTCCG
>VFKU01000153.1 GCA_009885415.1 Rhodothermota bacterium | reverse complement strand
CGGCGTCACCAGCGGCGGCGCCGTGCGAATCTCCGGATAGCGCACGTTCGCCTCGTTGACGTCGTTCATGAGGATGTCCATCGGAATTTCGAGGAAGGCCGGCCCTGGGATGCCCGTGACCGCGTGCCGTACCGCGAGCTCGATGTACTCCGGGATGCGCTCCGTGTCGTAACACGCCCCGGCCCATTTCGTGATCGGCCGCATCAGCGCGACGTGATCCATTTCCTGCAACGAGCCGCGCCCGAGGTTCGCAAAAGGCCCCTGCCCGCCGATCACGAGAATCGGCGAATTCGCGCGCCACGCATTCGCCACACCCGTCACGCAGTCCGTCACGCCCGGGCCGGCCGTCACCACCGCAATGCCGACCTTGCCGGGATTCAGACGGCTCCACGCGTCCGCCGCGTGCGTCGTCGCCTGCTCATGCCGCACGTCGATAATCTTGATGCCCTGCTCGCGGCAGCCGACGTAGATCGGCATGATGTGTCCGCCGCTCAGCGTAAAGATGCAGGTCGTCCCCATTTTCTTGAACGCCCGTCCCGCCAGAATTCCGCCATGCGGCATGATCTTTGACCTCCAGGAAAATAATTGATTATTTCGCCACGGCGGGATCGCACGCCGTATCTTAATCGCCAGAAAATGAAAAGCGCCCTGCCCGATTCCCGGACAGGGCCGCTAGAATACCCGTCGTTCGTCCCTGAGTAAAGCCGCCGCGACTCGCCTACGGCTTGGCCGGGGCTTGCCCAGCACCGCCGGCGCCAGCACCACCACCGCTCATGAAGGCCGCGATCGTCTTTGCTTCGGTCACGTCGATGCCGCCGTCCTTGTTCGCATCCACCACCGCGTAAAACTGCTTGAGCTGTTCCGGCGCCTCTTCCAGCGTAATTTTGCCGTCTTTGTCCTTGTCCAGCATCGTCATCACCATTTCCGCGGTGACACCCGCCGGGGCCGCGCCCGACGTTGCGCTCGTCGACGGCGTGCTGGAAATCTTCTTGCCCGTGACGAGAATCTGCCCCTGGGTGAAAATCTCCTCGCCCTCGAAGCTGTCGCCATCCACAATGAATTCAAACACCAACTCGTCCTCGCTGATCGTAGGAATGGACGCATGGATGCGCAAGGTGCTCATCGTCTTGCCGATCTTGTTGTATTCCACGGAATTCGACTCGTAGGTGCCCACCGCCGCCACGAGCGTCGCGTGCAGACGGCTGTCTTTCTCGAAGACCGTCATCTTCGCCGGGGTCGCTTCCGCGCCCATCGTCACCTGCAAGTCCCAGTCCCCGACGATCCCCGCCGGGTCGTCATACGCCGCCTGAACAAGTTTCGCGGTGTCCACAAACTTGCCGGTCAGCGCGATGTCGCCCAGCGACGATTTCACCGTCCCCTTGAAGGTCATATTGGGCCGATCAAGCGTCACGTTCACGAAAGCGCCGTCCTCGGTTACATACGGCATCGCGATCCGCCACATCATCCTGTCCCCATTCACCTGCAGCGGGACGAGCCCTTCCGTACGGATGCCCTGCGATCCGCTCGCGTCCGCGCCCATCAGGCGGCCGTCCACCAACTGCACCCGGAACTTGCCTTCAATGCGCTTTCCCTGGAACTCCGAATACGTTTCCCAATCGCCCACGAGCGGCTGCAGCGCCTCGCGCTGACGCGCCAGCTCTTCCTCCGAAACCTTCTTGCCCTTGATATCGATCGGCCCGAAAGGAGAATCGGCCTTGCCTTCAAACGTATCTCCCGTCACCGTCACCGCGATCGCGATCTCCGCCGGACCGAACTTGATCGTGAAATTAAGAATCTTGCCGTCGTAAGAAACTTTCTCCGCCGGCTGATCGCCCTGCGGCGAGGACAAGGTCAGCGCAAGCACGCCGCCCGCCTGCGACACCACAATCTGCATGTCGCGCTGTTGGCCCGCCGCGTTGATCGTCGCCGTCCAAGGCCCGAGAATGTCATCGACCTTCTGCGCCTCCGCAGTTATCGCCGCCGCGCAGAGGAGAATCGCCGCCGAAAACACCAAACACTTCGTCTTATGCATTTTTGTCATCCCTGTGTGATGAAGCGCAATCCGGATTCGGATCCACGCAATCTGGCTGGCCCGAGGAGGAAATGGGAGCGAACACTACCACGCTCCCAAGCGACGCCGCCAACCTGGACCCGCAAAGTCCAAGCCGGGAAACCCCGCAACCCCGCGATAGTTCCCTTCAACACTGGACAGGAGGGCGCGCGGACTCACAACTTATCCACACTCCCTTTCGTAAGCGCAGCAACACTTTTCTAACAAATAACTCGTCAATAGTTGCGATTCGACAGGTTTTTTCGTAGAATGCACATAATTCCGGCTAGGATGGATTTCACTTCGTCCAAGTCCTCCACGCTTTATCCACAGTGCTTTTTCGAAGCGTGACGGCCCGGATCTCTGCCGAACGTCGCTCCTTGGGCCTTCGTCGGCCGGGAGTTGCGCCGCACGATAGGGAGGGCGGCCAGCGCCGGGTATCCGGGCCATACCAGCGGCGAGGTAAAACAGCGACACGGTTTTGCTATTCTCGCGGCAGGGGAATTCGGTTGACGACGCCGCAGCCTTCGTCGTTTTGCGTTGCTGTCTCAGGGGGAACATGGACTCCGCTGTATCGAAGAACGGCTCCGTGTTGTTGATTGACAACGATCCGGGCCTTCACGTCGTCGTCGGCGACTTTGTCCGCGCTCGCGGTTACACGCTGCTCGAAGCCGAGGACGCCGCGCAGGGACTTAAGCACCTCCGTGTGTCCCGCCCTACAGTCGTCTTTCTCGACGCCGCACTCCCGACCGACGATGCCACCGAAATTCTCGTCGCGCTGAGCAAGGAAGCGCCCGACACGCCCGTCGTCGTCCTCGCGCCCGGCGGCGACACTCCTGTGCGATTGGGCAGGATGGATCTCGACGCCTTCGAGGTGTTGCCTCGACCCTTCACGCGCTCGTGGATCGATCACGCCCTGCGTCACGCCGAGTTCAACAATCGCCTTTCGGAGGCCGCACAAGCGCACCTACGCTATCTCGAGCGCCGAAACGTGCAGTTGGATGTGCGCCTGCACGAACTCGAAAAACTCGGCATCGATCTCCAGCGCGAAAACCGCCAGCGCGCGCGCACCGAGGAAGTCATCCTGCGCCAGATGCGCGGCCAGGAAGAGACCGAGAAGCGTCTCAAAACCATCGAGGCCGCCTTCGACGGCGCCGGTGACGCCATTCTCATCACCGAGGCCGCCGGCGCCATGATCTACGCCAACGCCGCCTTCGAGCGGCTTTTCGGCAGCCATAACGGCTCCGCCGCGTCCTACGATTTGCGCCGCCTCTTCGTCAACCCTACCGTCGCCATCACCATGAAAGACAACGTCGCCGCGCTCGGCACCTTCAGTTGCGAAGTCGAAATGAAAGCCGCCACGGGCACCGCCTTTCCCGCGCTCGTCCGCGCGAGCACCATCGCCCACGCGGACTCGAGCCAGGGCGGCCGCCTTTTCATCTTCACCGACGTCACCGAGCAGGAGCAGCTCCGCCGCCAGGCCTACCACGACGCGCTCACCGGCCT
>VFKU01000611.1 GCA_009885415.1 Rhodothermota bacterium | reverse complement strand
TACGCCGCGGAGGGCCGGCAATACCTCGTCATCGCCGCTGGCGGCGGGAAGATGGGGACCCAATCCAGTGACGTCTACGTGGCCTTCGCGCTGCCCGAACCCGCCCGGTAGACTTACCCTCCAATTCTGTGCCATTTTACTTCAGTTTTCGCCAGTGAATTAGCGACGACAGAAGGGCCCCGTGCGCGTTCCACTCAAAGACAGCACCATCGACCTCACCGTCGTCATCCCCACGCTCAACGAGGGCCCCAATCTCGAGCAGCTCCTGCCGCTTCTGATCGCCGCGTTGCGCGAGATGAACGTCGCCGCCGAGGTCCTCGTCGTCGATGGCAACAGCGCCGATGGCACCCGCGCCATCACCGCGCGCGAAGGCGCGACCTACGTCCTCGAAAACGAACCCGGCTACGGCGCGGCCATCCTGCGCGGCATTGCAGAGGCCCGCGGCGCGTATGTCCTCACCATGGACGCCGACCAGTCGCATCCCGCCGATGTTGTGCGCACGCTCTGGGCCGTGCGCGATAAGGCCGACATCACCATCGCCTCGCGCTACGTGCCCGGAGGAAAGGCCGATCAGCCGTTGGGCCGGCTGTTGCTCAGCCGCATCCTGAACGGGTTATTCGGAAAAGGTCTGGATATTCCTGTCAAGGATCTCTCGAGCGGGTTCCGGCTCTATCGCAAGACCGTGTTTCGCCGTCTCGATCTCGATTTCACAAATTTCGTCGTACTCATCGACATCCTCCTCAAAGGCCACGCACTCGGTTTCACCGCCCAAGAAGTGCCCTTCCACTACCGGCCGCGCGGCGCGGGTTCGTCCAAGGCGCGTATTCTCAAGTTTGGCCGCGACTACCTGCGCCTCTTCACGCGCGTCTGGAAGATTCGCAACTCCGTCTCCTTCCCCGATTACGACTGGCGTGCGCACAACAGCCGCATCTGGCTCCAGCGCTATTGGCAGCGCACGCGCTACAACATCATCACGCGCTTCACCCCGCCCAAGGTCTCCACCTGCGACATCGGCTGCGGCAGCAGCCACATCCTCGCGGCGATGCCGCACGCCGTCGGCGTCGACCTGCGCCACGACAAGCTCGCGTTCATGCGGCGCACGAACCGCCTGCTGGTGCAGGGCGACGGCATGCAACTGCCCTTCGGCGACGATCGCTTCGACTGCGTGATCAGTAGCGAAGTCATCGAGCACATCCCCAACGAAGGCGGCCGCCATATTGACGAATGCACCCGTGTGCTCAAACCCGGCGGCATCCTCGTCCTCGGCACGCCGGACTACGCCCGCTGGGAGTGGAACGTCCTCGAGTGGCTGTACAAGAAAGTGAAACCCGACGCCTACGGCGACGAACACGTCACCTTCTATACCTTCGCGTCGCTCTCGGAGGCCCTTCGGGTGCGGGGTTACGAAATTCTCGAACACGACTACGTCGGCCGAGGCGAGCTCATCTTCAAAGCGCGCAAAGGCGGGGCCTCTTGATGGCCCGTGCCGGGTGGTAACAGAGTCGCAACATCGCGATCGAAGCGAAAACAACATAGAGGAGAAGACCTTCCATGCGTAGTCGATATTCGAGTTTCCGTTCTCGGCTTGCGGGTGTATTCGGCGCGGCCCTTGCCGCGGCGTTCACAATGCCCGGTGTGGCCCAAGACAAGGCGGTCGATGACGCGCGCCTGACGGAGCCCGGCCAACTCGCGCCCCTGCTCGACGGGCTGAGCGAGCTCCATCACTCGATCACCACGACCTCCGATCGCGCGCAGAAATTTTTCGATCAAGGCCTGCGGCTCGTGTACGCCTTCAACCACGCCGAGGCGATCCGCTCCTTCAGGGAAGCCCAGCGCCTCGACCCCGAATGCGCCATGGCCTACTGGGGCGAGGCGCTTGCGCTCGGGCCCAACCTCAACGTGCCGATGCAGCCGCAAAGCATCGCGCCGGCCTACGCCGCCGCGCAAAAAGCAGTCTCGTTGCAGGCCAAGGCCTCCGCGCCCGAGCAGGCCCTCATCGCAGCGCTGGCCAAGCGCTATGCGTCTGACGCCTCGGCCGATCGCGCCACGCTCGATCGCGCCTATGCCGAAGCCATGGGCACGGTGGCCGAGGCGCATCCCGCGGACGACGCGCTGACCCTCCACGCGGACGCCCTCATGAATCTCACGCCCTGGAACTACTACACCCGCGACGGCCATCCGCGCGAAGGCACTCCGATCCTCCTCGCGCGTCTCGAGACCGTCATCGCGCGCAACCCAAAACACATCGGCGCGCTTCACCTCTACATCCATGCGACCGAAGAGCACTACCCGCAACTCGCCGAAAAAGCCGCCGACGCACTCCTCCCGCTCACCCCCACCGCCGGCCATCTCATCCACATGCCCTCCCACACCTTCATGCGCCTCGGGCGCTACGAGGACTCCTTCGAGAGCAACCGGCGCGCGGTCGAGGCCGACGAGAGCTACATCGCCCAGTGCAAGGCCCAGGGCGTCTATCCGCTGGCCTACTACCCCCACAACATCCACTTCCTCATGTGGGCCGCCGAGCGCCAGGGCCGCGCCGATGAGGCCATCTTCCAAGCACGCAAAGTCGCCAAGCAGGCCCACGACTCGATGGCGGGCATGCAGTTCGGCATGTACCAGGGCTTCTATGTCACGCCGTTTTTCCAGCTCGTCCGCTTCGGCCGCTGGGATGAAATTCTCAAAGAGCCCGTGCCCGAGGAAAAGCTCGCGTATGTCCAGGGCGTGTGGCGTTACGCGCGGGCCTTGGCCTTCCTTCATACGGATCAAAACAAGAAGGCGGGCGACGAACTCGCCGCGCTCGAAGCCCTGATCTCCAAAGGCGACTTCGGCGGCATGACGATCGGCTTCGCCGATCCCAAAGCGCTGCTCGCCGTCGGCGTGAGCGTCATCAAGGGCGAACTCGCCGCGCACCGCAAAAAATACGACGCCGCAATCGCCCACCTCGACCAGGCCATACGCCTCGAGGACGCCCTGCCCTACTCCGAGCCGCCCGACTGGACCGTGCCCTCGCGCCACGTCCTCGGCGTGGTCCTGCTCGAAGCCGGCCGCCCCGCCGACGCAGAGGGCGTGTACTGGAGCGACCTGAAGCGAAACCCCAACAACGGCTACGCCCTCTTCGGACTCTGGCACGCCCTCCAGGCCCAGCCCGGCCGCGAGGCCGACGCGGCCGTCGTAAAGGCCCGCTTCGACACTGCGTGGAGAAACGCAAAACACACCCTGACCACCTCGAGATTCTAGGAGACCTCACCCCACTGGCATCGCTCTCCGGTGTCACCGCCCTTTGGTGGCATCGGCATCTTGCCGATGCACGAGTGGCCGACAAACTCATGATGTAAGCCAATATCCCCTCCGCCTAAGCGCCCGACAACCGGCAGAGTTCAACAAGAAAGAGGCCAACCCCATGCTACTCGCCCTCCTCACCGCCGCGCTCCTCACCGCCGAACCTCTCGACTCCGTCGTCCGCGATCTCGGCATGGCCCCGCCGCGCCATGGCGGCGTCTACGTCGTCGCGCACCGCGGCGCGCATCTCGGCATCCCCGAAAACACGCTCGCGGCCTACAAAAAAGCGATCGAACTCAGTTGCGACTTTATCGAGGTCGACGTCCGCACCACCAAAGACGGCCGCCTCGTCAGCATGCACAATTCCACCGTCGACGCCTATACCAAGGACGCCAAAGGCCCCGTCCGTAATTTCACGCTCGCCGAGATCAAGGCCCTCGACATCGGCAGCCGCATCGGCCCCGAATGGCGCGACGAGCGCATCCCCACCATGGACGAAGTCTTCGATCTCTGCAAAGGCAAAATCGGCATCTACCTCGACATGAAAGACGTGTCCACGGCCGACATGCTCGCCATGGTCCGCAAGCACGGCATGGAACGCCGCGCGCTCTGGTACACCGGCATCCGCCAACAAAAAGAGATGCAAAAACTCTGCTCCGAGTGCCTCCCCATGCCCGACCCCGGCCCCAACGAAAATCTAGAGACCACCATCTCCGCGCTCACCCCCCCCGCGCGAATCATCGCCAGCGTCATGAAGTTCTGCTCGCAGAGTTTCGTCGAAACCGCCCACGCCCGCGGCGCCATCGTCATCACCGACGAGAGCTCTCCCGACGACTGGCCCAAAATGATCGAATGGGGCATGGACGGCATCCAGACCGACGATCCCGCCAAGCTGATCGAGTACTTGGACACACCCCAGACACTCAAGTTGCGTCCTGCCTCTCCGGCACCCAGCCCATTCGCCCAACCCCCAGCCGCGCGCTAGGGTGTGATGCGCATGACACCTTCTTCCTTTAGCGCCCTCCCATGACCGACGACCAATTCCTCGATAGCTTCGAACGCGCCACCCTCACCCGCGCGCAGTGGACCCACGCCGCCCACCTCCGCATGGCCTGGATCTACTGCCGCCGCGAGCCCACCCTCGAGGCCGCCCTCGCCCGCATGCGCGACGGCATCCCCCGCCTCAACGCCGCCCTCGGCACCGCGCCCCACCTCTACCACAACACCGTCACCATCGCCTTCGGCACCCTCGTATACCATCGCGCGACCGCCCCCGGCGCGCCCGCCACCTGGCCCGAATTCCAAACCGCCCACCCTGATCTCTTCGATCGCGCCGCGCCCATTCTCCACAAGCACTACCGCCCCCAAACCCTCGCCACCGACGCCGCGCGTGTTGCCTTCGTCCCACCCGATCTCCAACCGCTCTGATCCAAGCCTCCTTGGACTGCGGCAGCGATAGCTGCCGCTTTACCAAGCCCAGCGAAGCTGGGCGGCGTCGCTCCGAAATCTCGACCAACCTGCGCGCGCGAACCGCATAGGTAACGCACAACTGAAACCGCCGCGTTGGGTTGGGCCTTCGGGGTGTCGTATTCTGGCCGAAAGAAACGCGGATGACGCCCGCGCCTGACCGAAGGAGCCCCATGTCTAGAATCGTTCCCATGGAGTTAGAGCAGACCAGCGGCGAGGTGCGCGCGGCCTTCGACGAAGGGATTGCGCGCTGGGGCCGCATGACAAACATGAAGCGCACCCTGCTCCACTCGCTCCCGGCCTACCGCGCGCTCATGGAGTGGTACCCGCTCTTCGACACGATCAAACCCTTCCTCGGCGAGCAGCTCGGCATCGTGTTCGCCCATGCGATCTCCTCCGAGAGCGAGTGTCTCATCTGCACAACGTACATGCGCCGCCTGCTGATCGACTGGGGCAAGGATCCGGAGGCGTTGCAGCTGGACGAGCGCGGCGAGGCGCTGGTGGATTTTGGCCGGGCGGTCGCGCGGCAAGGGAACCGCGTGCCCGCGGAGGTCTACGTACGGATTGCGGCCCACTTTAGCGCGGAGCAGATCGTCGCGCTGGCCGCTTTCGCCGCGCTGATGCTGGCGACAAATGTAATTAACAACGCGCTCGAAGTGGAGCTGGACGAGTATCTGTACACATACCGGGACGCGGCCCCGAAGAACCAGACAAAGGCGGGCGCATGAACCGCGATTTCGAGGGCAAGGTAGCGTTCATTACCGGCGCGGCGCACGGCCAGGGCCGGGCGGTGGCGCTGGCGCTGGCCAAGGCCGGGGCGCGGATCGTGGGCTTCGATGTCGCCAAGCAGATCGATTATCCCGGCTACGCGCTGGGCACACCGGGCGACTTGGAGTCGCTGCAGCGCGAGGTCGAGGCGGCGAAGAGCGAGGCTCTCGTGTTCGCGGGCGACGTGCGCGATGACGCGGCAATTACGGCCGCCGTGAACGAGACCGTGGCGAAATTCGGCCGGATTGATCTGCTCTTCAATAACGCCGGCATCTGCTTCTACGGAATGTCGCACGAGTTGAGCGAGGAGGCCTGGGACGCGATGCTCGACATCAACCTCAAGGGCGCGTGGCTCGTGGGGCGGCGCGTGATCCCGGTGATGATCGCGCAGCGCTCCGGCGTGATCATCAACAACGCATCGATCGCGAGCTTTCGCGGGATGAACCGGCTCTCGCACTACGCCGCGTCGAAGTGGGGCCTGACGGGGTTGACGAAGTCGTGGGCGATTGAGTTGGCGCCGCACGGCATTCGTGCCCTGTCGATTCATCCGACCGGGGTGAACACGCCGATGAACGACGGCCTCGCCGCGCTCGAAGGAAAGACGCCGCAGGAAATCGGGGAGGCCTCGGCCGGGAACCTGCTGCCGGTGCCGTGGATTGAGGCGGAGGATGTGGCGAATGCGGTTTTGTATTTGGCGTCGGACAAGGCGCGGTATGTGACGGGGTCGCAGTTTGTGATTGATGCGGGCTTGCTGACGCGGTGAGGTTCTTGCGCGACCGGTCTGCGAGGGGTGGGGCCTTGATGCGAGGCCGCCCAGCTGTGCTGGGCTTGGTAAAGCGGGAGCTATCGCTCCCGCAGTCCAAGGAAGCTTCGGTTGACCATTGACAGGGTGCGTCGGGCGGGCCTAGAATTCATGTGGTGTGGGGCCTTTCGCCTCCAAAGGAGCCTTGTGATGATGAAGTCTGTGATGGCATTTGGCGCGAGCGCGATGCTTGCGTGTATGGCGTTTCCGCTCGGCGCGCTGGCCGCGCCCTCGGAAGGCGCGGCAGTGACGTATACGAAGGACGTGTTGCCGATTTTGCAGAAGAACTGCGAGATCTGTCACCGGCCGGGCGGATCGAATCTGGGCGGGATGGTGGCGCCGATGGCCTTCACCACCTACGAAGAGACGCGGCCGTGGGCAAAGGCGATCGGAAAGGCGGTCGCGTCGCAGTACATGCCGCCCTGGTTCGCCGACGTGAAACACCACGGCACCTTCGAGGGCGAACGCGTTTTGAGCAAAGCCGAAATCGACACGATCGTGCGCTGGACCGAGACCGGCGCCGCGCGCGGCAACCCGACCGACGCGCCCCAGCCGCTCGTGTGGCCGGTGGTGGGTGGATGGACGATCGAGCCGGACCTTGTCATCTCGATGCCGCAGCCGTACTTCGTGCCGGATGAGTTGTTGGATGACACGAAGTATTTCCCGATGACACTCACCGAAGAACAACTCCCGGAGGATCGCTGGATCAAGTCCGTTGAATTCCGCCCGGGCAGCGAAGTCGTCCATCACATCATCTGCACGCCCTTTGGCGGCATCGCGCCGGGCAATGCGCCGAACGAGTACCGCGACGGCTACAGCGCCAAAATCACCAAGGGCCAGCAAGTGACGTGGAACATGCACTACCACAAAGAGCCCGGCCCGGGCACGGGGATGTACGACCAGTCCTCGCTCGCGGTGAAGTTTTACCCGAAGGGCTACACGCCCAAGCACGTACTGACGACTGTTCCGCTCGGCCCGACGGACTTCGCCATTCCCGCCGGCGACCCGAATTTCAAAGGTGAAGCGACGCACGTCTTCGCGAAAGACGCGCTCATCAACTCGATGATGCCCCACATGCACTACCGCGGCAAGGCCGTCCACTACGAGCTCGAATACCCCGACGGCACGCACGAGACGATCCTCGACGTCCCGCGCTATGACTTCAACTGGCAGAGCTCGTATCGCTTCAAGGAACCGAAGGCCGTCCCCGCGGGGACCAAGCTGAAGTTCACCGGATGGTGGGACAATTCCGCGAACAATCCCTTCAATCCCGATCCGACCGCGACGGTGACCTGGGGCGAGGCGACTCACGAAGAAATGATGTTCGGCTGGCTCTCCTACACCAACGCCGCGGAAGACGCGACGGCGCACCAGGGCTTCTCCCGCTAACGGCGGCAACGCCAAGAATATTGATCGTCCGGGCCCGCGCACGACGACAACGTCGTGCGCGGGTTTCTCTTTTATGGTGGCATGGGCTTCCAGCCCATGCGTGATACGCGCACCATTCTTCGGGCGGGCGAAGATCGGCTTTCAGCGAGAAGCAACTCTGCGGGCCCACTCCGCATCGCCTGGAAGCCGACGCCACCAAAGTGCCAGTGTTGTTCTTCCTTCCCCAAACCCCATAGATTCTCTACATATCTCATACGTACCTCGTGTAGGATGCGCGGATGATTTGTCGTTCCTGCGGACATGAAAATCGCGGCGCCGCCCGCTTTTGCGAACAGTGCGCGAGTCCCCTCGCGCGGGCCTGCACGAAATGCGGGACGGAGCTACGCGCCGAGGCGCGCTTCTGCGATTCCTGCGGACAACCGGCCGAGGCAACCCCGCGGCCTGGCGGCCCCGACTCGCCACGCCGACCGCGCGACTACACGCCCAAGCACCTCGCGGACAAAATCCTCCAATCCAAATCCGCGCTTGAAGGCGAGCGCAAGCAGGTGACCGTGCTCTTTGCTGACGTCAAGGGCTCGATGGAGCTTGCCGAGCAGCTCGATCCCGAAGAGTGGCACACGATTCTCGATCGCTTCTTCGCGATTCTCACCGACGGCGTGCACCGTTTCGAGGGCACCGTCAACCAATACACCGGCGACGGGATCATGGCGCTCTTCGGCGCGCCGATTGCCCACGAAGACCATGCCCAGCGCGCCTGCTATGCGGCCCTGCATTTACGCGATGAAATCGCCCGTTACGCTACTGAGGTCAAGCGTGAGCACGGGGTGGGCTTCTCCACACGCATGGGCCTCAATTCCGGCGAGGTTGTCGTCGGCGCGATTGGCGACGACCTGCGTATGGACTATACCGCCCAGGGTCACACGGTCGGTCTGGCGCAGCGCATGGAGAGCCTCGCCGAGCCGAACTCCTGCTACCTCACCGCCTCAGCCGCCGGGCTCGCGGGTGGCTATTTCAAACTCGATGACCTCGGCGAGTTTCGCGTGAAGGGGGTCGCAGAGCCGGTGCGCGTGCATCGCCTTGCCGGCGTGGGTGACGCGCAGTCGCGCTTCGACCGCTCCCGCGCCAAGGGTCTGTCGCGCTTCGTCGGCCGTGCCGCGGACTTGCGCACGCTGGAGGACGCCGTGGAACAAACCGACGCGGGGAACGGCCAAGTCGTCGGGATCATGGCCGAGGCTGGCACCGGCAAGAGCCGCCTCTGTTTTGAATTTCTCGAACGCTGCCGGGCGCGAGGCATGAAAGTCTTCGAGGGCCGCGCCGTCGCCCACGGCCGCAATATCCCGTTTCTGCCGATTCTCGAAGTCTACCGCTCGTACTTCGGCATTACGTTCCAGGACGACGACCGCACCGCGCGCGAAAAAATCGCCGGGCGCATGGTCGTGCTCGATCAACGACTCGCCGAATCGCTGCCGCTGTTGTACGACTTCCTCGGCGTGAGCGATCCGCAGCACCCCTTGCCCCGTCTCGACCCGGAAGTTCGCCAACGCCAGTTGATCGGCATCATGCGCGAGGTCATCCGTACCCTGAACGACGTGCGGCCCACCGTGACTATGATCGAGGATCTGCACTGGCTGGACGACGCCAGCGCAGAATTCATCGAGCACATGGTCGACGCACGCGCCGGCACACGCAACCTGCTCCTGCTCAATTTCCGTCCCGAGTTCCGCGCGGACTGGATGCAAAAATCCTGGTACCGGCAAATTCCGCTGACGCCGCTCGGGCGCGACGCCATCGCGGAACTCCTGGCGGACCTGCTTGGGAAAGACCCCAGCCTCGCCGGACTCGCGACGCCGATCCATGAACGCACCCGAGGCAATCCGTTCTTTACAGAAGAAGTTGCGCAAACCTTGATTGAATCCGGCCACCTCAAAGGTGACCGCGGCGCGTACAAACTCGTGACACCCATCGAGCGTCTCGAGGTCCCGGCGACCGTGCAGGCCGTACTGGCAGCGCGCATCGACCGCCTGCCTGAACGCGAGAAGCGGCTGTTGCAAGTGGCTTCCGTCATCGGAAAGGATTTTCCGGAGCCGTTGCTCGCCGCCGTAGCCGAACTCGCCGCCGATGAGCTCAAAGCCGCGCTCACGGCGCTGCGCCGCGCGGAGTTCATTCACGAGCAGGCGATTTATCCGGTAGTCGAGTATTCATTCAAGCATCCGCTTACTCAAGAAGTTGCCCTCGGCAGCCTGCTCAAGGAACGCCGCCGCCGAGTCCACGCCGCCGTCGCCCGCGCGATCGAGCGGCAGGACGCAGCGCACCTCGACGAGCGTGCCGCGCTGCTCGCGCATCACTACGAGGAAGCTGGCGAGAAGGCCTTTGCGGCACGCTGGCACGGCCGCGCAGCCAGATGGGTTGGACAATCCGATCTGCGTGAAGGGCTCCGGCATTGGCGGCGTGCGCGCGAACTCGCGCCCGAAGTTGAGAATTCCGAAGAGCGAAATGACCTGGCGCTCCAGGCGTGCAACGAGATCCTTTCCCTAGGCTGGCGCACGGGAGGAAGCGACGAGGAGGCCGCCGCCGTGTTCGCGCAGGGACGCGCGCTCGTGGAGAACGCAGGCGATGTCCCTGCCTTGGCGCTGCTGTTGGGGCGTTACAGCCTGATGCGCTACAGCGTTGGCGGCTCGGCGCACGACTACGCGCGGTACGCCGAGGAGGGAGCACAGTTGGCCCAGACGTGCGATGATCCGGCGTTGCGGGCCGCGGTCGGCCAGTTCGCGGCATACGGGCATTGGTCCTCGGGCGACGGGCAACGGGTGCTCGAGTGGTCGGCACGGGTCCTGGAAGAGACCGGATCGGACGGCCTCTTGGGCAAGGCGCTCGTCGGATTCAGTCCGCGGGCAGCCGCGCTCACGGTACGGGTGCAAGGCTGCACCTACTTGGGGCGGCTTGAGGAGGCCACGAGTCAGAGCAAAGAGGCTGAGCGCGTATGCGAGGAACTCGGCGAGCTTGAGGTACTGACATGGCTGCACTGTTTCCAAGCGGCACTGGCCCATACGCTGGGCGTTCCGGAGTTCAGCCTCGAGACCGGCCTCCGCAGTCTCGCGATTGCGGAGCAACTCGATAACGAGGCCTCCAGAGGGTGCGCCTACCTGAGCGTTGGTGTCGCCCATTTGATGCGAGGCGAACTTGCAGCCGCACGGGAGGCGTTCCGCGCAAGCGCCGCGTGTAGCCGCGAGCACTGGACGCAGGATGCATCTCTTCCGCGGGTGCTGGCGTTGCTCGCGGAAGCGGAGTTAGCTCTCGGAGACCGTGCTGAGGCTTTGGCCGCTGTGCGAGAAGGCATCGAGGTCGGACAGGCCGGTGGGGCCCGTTATTTCGAGGCCGAAGTGCAGATCGCGCTTGCGCGGGTACTGATGGCGACTGATGGCGAGATTCCTCGTACCGAAATCGAGGCCGCTCTCGATCGCGCCGAGTTTTTGATCGCGACGATCGCGGGCCGTGGGTTATCGTCACGCGTTCTGGAACAACGCGGACGTCTGGCTGCGGCTCTCGGTAACGCAGAGGAATCGCGCCGGCTGCTTTACCAAGCGCTCGACCTCTATCGCGAAATCGCCGCGGCGGGCCACGCGAAGCGGCTGGCCAAGGAATTGGAATCGTGAACTGCACGAATTGCGGAAAGGACAACTCGCCGGACTCGGCATTTTGCGAAGGATGTGGCGCGAAGCTGGAGGCATCATGCTCGTCGTGCGGCGCCGCGCTGAATGCTGACGCCAAATTCTGCCGGAAGTGCGGGACGGCCGTGGACAGCGTCTCCCTGAAGACGGCTGCTGGGCCGGCGGCACGTTCGCCGCGGGAATACACGCCTAAACACCTCGCGGATAAAATTCTGCAATCCAAATCCGCGCTCGAAGGCGAGCGCAAACAGGTGACGGTCCTTTTCGCGGACGTAAAGGGCTCGATGGAGCTGGCGGAGCAGCTGGATCCGGAGGAGTGGCACACAATTCTCGACCGCTTTTTTGCGATTTTGACCGACGGCGTGCATCGCTTCGAAGGGACGGTGAACCAGTACACCGGCGACGGGATCATGGC
>VFKU01000360.1 GCA_009885415.1 Rhodothermota bacterium | reverse complement strand
CATGCCGGGGAGCGCGGGATCGGCGTGGGCTTCGCGCGCGAAGAGTCCGCCGGGGTCGGGCTCGCGGACCTCGCGCTGGAGCGCATCGAGCGCGGCGTTGCGCACGCAGCGGAACACGTAGGGCCGCAGCTCGAGGGGAGAGCGCTTGGCGCGGAGCACGGCGCAGAAAGCGGCCTGGACGGCGTTTTCGGCGTGTTACGGGTGCCTGGTGATTGACAGCGCTACATATACAGCTCGGCCCGGCTGGTTTCGTAGAAGTGGCGCAGGTGCTCGATGAAGGGGTCGCGCATCGCGTCCTCGACTATACCACCGGCGAAAGGGGCGAATTTGTGCAGCGGGTGGGGTTTGGTAGGCTTTTGCCTGAAAGCCATTTCACGCGGAGGCGCGGGGACGCGGAGCGGACGGTGCGAAATCGCCGGCGCTGAGAGGCGTGGATGGACCGTTTTGTCCTACTTGCTGCTTGAGGAGAATCAGAGTGAAGGCACTTTTGCGAATATTCTTGTTGCTTCTTGTCGCCGTGGTTGTGCTCGCGGGGGTGGTGGTGGCGCGGGCGGTGACGGTGACCTCGAAGCAGGCGGCCGTGGCGACCGTCACGAAGATGGACCTCGACCTCGACGCGGCCGTGCAGCGGCTCTCGAAGGCGGTCACCTTCAAGACGATTTCGTTTCAGGACCCGGCGCAGTCGGACGCGTCGCAGTTCGAGGGGCTGCACGCGTTCATGGAGCAGTCTTACCCGAAGGTGCACGCGACGCTGAAGCGCGAGACGGTCAGCACGCACAGCCTGCTCTACACTTGGAGCGGCTCGGACGCGGCGCTCAAGCCCATTCTGCTCGTGGCGCACCAGGACGTCGTGCCGGTCGTGCCGGGGTCGGAATCGAAGTGGGAGCAGGACGCCTTCTCCGGCGTGGTCAAGGACGGTTTCATCTGGGGCCGCGGCACGATCGACGACAAGATCTCCGTGTTTGGGATTCTCGAGGCGGTCGAAAAACTGATCGCCGAGGGCAAGCAGCCCAAGCGCACTGTATTGCTCTTTTTCGGGCATGACGAGGAAATCGGCGGGCGCCACGGCGCGCTGGAGGGCGCGAAGCTCCTCGCGTCGCGCGGGGTGAAGGTCGAGTTCGTGCTCGACGAGGGCGGCGCGATCGTCTCGAAGGCGATGCCCGGCGTGGCCGCGCCGGTGGCCACCATCGGCGTCGCGGAAAAGGGATATATGACCGTGAAGCTCACGGCGCTGGCCGACGGCGGCCACTCTTCTCAGCCGCCGCGCGATTCGGCCATTGCCCTGCTCGCGAAGGCCATCGTTCGGCTGAACGATCACCAGATGCCCGGCGGTATCAGCGGCCTGACGGCGGACATGCTGGACCATATCGGCCCGGAAATGAGCTTCGGCCTGAAGGCGGTCGTCGCAAACCGCTGGCTCTTCTCGCCGCTGCTCGAGCGGCAGTTCGCCGGCTCGCCGGTGATGAACGCCTTCATGCGGACGACGACCGCGCCGACGATTATCTCGGGCGGATCGAAGGACAACGTGCTGCCGCCGGAAGCGAGCGTGTCGGTAAATTTCCGCATCCTGCCCGGCGACACGATCGGCGGCGTGCTCGATCACATCAAGGAGGTCGTCGCGGACGAGCGCGTGAAGATCGAGCCCAACCTGGAAACGGCGCTCGAGGCCTCGAAGGTGTCGCCGTCGAGCGGCACGGATTTCGATCTCATTGCGCGCTCGGTGCGTGAGGTCGCGCCGGGCGTGGTGACGACGCCCTACCTCGTGCTCGGCGGCACGGATGCCCGGCATTTCGAGCCCGTGAGCGACAACATCTACCGCTTTCTGCCGATGACCATCGAATCCGACGACCTCAAGCGCATGCACGGCACGAACGAGCGCATCGGCGTCGAAGCCTACGGCACGGCGATTCGCTTCTACCACCGGCTGATCGAGAACGCGGCGATGTAACTTCGCGTCCATCGAGTCCGCGGCAATGACGTATACGTTCGCACCCCGCAAAATCGACCTCCCTGAAATCCTTAGGCCCCCGTCCCTCTCGATGATCGCGTTGACTGTCCAGACCGCGACCGCGTAAAGTCGTCGCTGGGGGTAGTTGACTCTGCGGCGTGTGTCCGTGGCGCGTCTCGAGGAGGGTCGCCGTGATTCCTGTTTTTCTCGCCGTGGGCGTAATCGTCTGCATTCTCGGCCCGATGATCTACGTCTACCGCTATCGCGGCAAGGCCCGTTTCACCAGCCTTAAGGAGTACGCGAGGAAGGGCTGGCCGATCTTCGCCCCGCTGAACTGCTTGCTGTACCTCTTCACCGAAAAAGTGGCGCGCCGGGCGATTCCGGATCTGGCCGACTTCCCAGAGCTGAATCCCATTCGAGACCAGTGGAAGATCATCCGGGACGAGGCCGAGGAACTGTACAAACGCGGCTACTTCGGAAAGACGAACACGCGCGACTCCAAGGCGTATTATGACATCGGCTTCCGCACCTTTTATAAGTATGGCTGGAGCAAGTTCTACCTCGCGTGGTACGGCTACACCCACCAATCCTCGCTCGAGCTCTGCCCGAAAACCGTCCAGATTCTCAGCCAGGTCTCCTCGGTCAACGGCGCGATGTTTTCGCTGTTGCCCGCCGGCTCGAAGTTGACGCGGCACCTCGATCCGGTCGCCTGCTCGCTGCGGTATCACCTCGGCCTGCTCACGCCGAATACCGACGATTGCTACATCAACATCGACGACGTTGCCTATTCCTGGCGCGACGGCGACGCGCTGCTCTTCGACGAGACCTATCTGCACTACGCGAATAACGATTCGCAACAATACCGGCTGATCCTCATGTGCGACGTCGAACGCCCACTGCACCTGGTCGGGCGCGTGGTCAATACCGTCTACAAGGGTTTTATGCGGCTGTCGGTCGTTCCCAATCTCGAGAACGACAAGCAGGGACTGCTCAATCGCACCTTCGCCGGCCTGACGCCGCTCCTCGACCGGACGAAACGTCTCAAGCAGACCAACCGCGCGCTTTACCGGACGTTGATGTATAGCGTGAACTCGCTGCTGGTCCTGGCCGCGCTCGCCTTGATGACGGGCGCGCTGTATACGGCCTATCGCCTCGCCATGATGGCGGTGAACTGAAGACCGATCTCGCAGGAGGGCCTCTGCACACGCGGGTCTTCATGCCCTCCGGGCCGTCCTCGACGCGCCCATGAAATGCGCGGAGCTCTGCAGGTACACTGGTGCCTTCACCGGCGAGGGCACCACATGAGCACGCAGAAAGACGAAATCTGGGACGATATCCGCGCGCGGGCGGAGAAGGACGCGCAGAAAGAGCCGATGCTGGCGAGCTTTCTGTATGCCACCGTGCTCAATCACAAGAGCTTCGAGTCGGCGCTGAGTTTTTTGCTGGCGCACAAGCTCGAAAGCCCGACACTCACCGCCGCGACCTTGCGCGACTTGATCGACGAGGCCTATGCGAAGGACCCGAAGATCGCGCGGGCGATCCGGGAAGACATCGCGGCGGTGTGCGATCGCGACCCGGCCTGCGACGGCTATGCGAACATTCTCCTCTTTTACAAGGGCTACCACGCGCTACAGGCGTATCGCGCGGCGCATTATTACTGGACCCAGGGACGCCGCTCGCTCGCGAAATATTTGCAGAGCCGCATCTCGGAAGTTTTCGCGGTGGACATCCATCCCGCGGCGCAAATCGGCCACGGCATTCTCATTGACCACGCGACCGGCGTCGTCATCGGCGAGACGGCCGTCGTCGAGGACAACGTCTCGATGCTGCACGAAGTCACGCTCGGCGGCTCGGGCAAGAAGACGGGCCAGCGCCACCCGAAGATCCGGCGCGGCGTGCTCATCGCCGCTGGCGCGAAAATCCTCGGCAATGTCGAAGTCGGCGAGGGCGCGAAGGTTTCCTCCGGCGCGGTCGTGCTCGAAGACGTTCCGCCGCATACCACCGTCGCCGGCGTGCCCGCAAAAATTGTTGGCACGCCATCGACCGCCAGCCCGGCCCTCGAGATGGACCAGCGCATTGAACAGAGCATGATGAGCGCGGGGTTGTAGCCGCGTATTGCCGGACCGCCTGAATCATTCGGTCGCGCGGGAGCGCGACCCTCCCGTTACTTCTTTGGTTTAAGAATCGCGTATTGCGGCAGGCCGTAGCCGTCGAATCGCTTGAGCATTTCCTTGGCAGGGGACGTGTCGAGATCTTCGGCCTGGAATTTTATCTTGACGTAATTCTCCAGGCGCGCGGTGACGGCGGCGTCCTTCAGCGTGGTCTTGTCCATCACGAGGCAGTTCTTGCACCAGGACGCCCACATGTCGACCATGACGAGCTTGTCGTCTTTGAGCGCCTGCGTCAGGCCGCCGGCAAGCGACGGGGTCCAGCCGCCCTCGGCGAGTTGTTGCGCGGCCGCGCTCGAGACCTCGTTCGGATCCACATTGCGGGCGTCGTAAATTTCGTAGGCGAGATAGCCGTAGTAGGCCGCGAAGGCGAGGATGAACACGCCCATCGCCTGCTTCACACGCACCATCCACCCGCCGGGTTTGGGCAGGAAGCTGAGTCCCGCGCCGGCGAAGGGCCAGGGCAGCGCCATGCCCAGGCCGAGGAAAAATGGCAACCCGAGCGCGAGCGCGTTGCCGCGCGCGTATTGATCGCCGGAATACACGATGACCTGGATGACCACCGGCGCGACACATGCACCGGCAAGCAGCGCCGAGATTGCGCCCATGCCGAAGGCGAGCACGAAGGAGCCCTTTTTCGCAGTGTCGAGGAAGTGCAGCTTCGACTGAAACTTCGAGAAATCGATCGCGATCACGTCGAACATCGCCAGGCCGAGCACGACAAAGAGCGCGGCGATTCCGACGTTGAACCAGATCGTGCTGTTAATCGTGCCGAAGGCGCTGGACGTAAGAATGACGACGAGTCCAAGCGCGCCATACACCAGTGCCATCGCGAGGCCGTAGGCGCCGCCGAGCGCAAAGCCACGACTGCGCGAACCGGCTTTCGTGCCCGCGCCGATGATCGCGAGGTTGATCGGCACCAGCGGAAGCACGCAGGGCGTGAGGTTCAGCGCGAGCCCGCCCAGCACCACCAACGCAAGGATCGCCAAGGGGCCGCGGTTTGTAAACAGGCCCTCCTCTTTTTTTCCGGTCTCGGCGCGATCGATGAAGGCCAGAAATTTGTCGGGCTTCATGAACCCCGGGGCGGTGGCCAACACGTCGAACTTGTCGAGCAGCGCGAGCGCGTCTGCAGGAGAACTCGCCGCTGGTGACGAGGCCGCCGTCGCTGAAGCCGTCGTTGCGGCAGTGGGCGCAGACGTAGCCTGCGGCGCGGGTGCGACGGACGCTTCGAATTTCAGCTTCTCAAAAACGGAGGAAGTGCTCTTGACTACCGGCGCGCCGGGCGCGACGACATTTACCGTGAATTCGAGTTTGAGCGTCTTCGGCGGCAGGCACTTCTCGTCGTCGCAGGCCTGATACTTCAGGCTTGCGGGGATGGTGTAGCTGCCAGGTGCGACATCGGCGCCGACGTTCAGTAATGCGCCGAGCGTGAAGTGCTCCTCGAACACCGCGAGCGGCTCGGTCTGGAACTGCGCCTTGAGCATCACCGGCTCGGGGTAGGCTGTGCCGGCCAGCGTGAAACCGGCAGGCGGCTCGACCTTGAGCACCGTCGGGATCAGCAGTGGGTCGAGCGGCTTGTTCGAGTGGACGTGAAACTTTTCTTGCAGCTTCACTTCGAGCGCGGCCTTGATGGATTCGCCCGGATGGACCGCGTCGGCCTCGAGCGTCCAGGCCGTGTCCACCTGGATGCCGCCGCGCTGCGCGTGCGCCCCGGAGAAGCACACAAAACTAACGAGCGAAAATAGCGCCACGAATCGAAAGGGCGAAGCTTTGGACTGCGGCAGCGCGCTGCCGCTTTGCGCCAACTGGAGCCCATACGACTCATTTCGGTGCCGATCAACCTCGGAATGATCGGCGGTGGGCGCCGCCCAGCTCCGCTGGGCTCGGGAAAGCGGCAGCTCTCGCTGCCGCAGTCCAAAGAAAACGCTTCTAAATTTGGAATTATGTAAGGAGGGGGTTTTCATGGATTCATTTTATGCCGAGTTGGGCCAGCAATTCCTCTGGGATGGTGACGGGTTGTTTGCACGCGAAATTCTCGCAGACGTAGGCCGCGGGCGCGCCTTTTACGAGCGATTTGCCCTCGAGCAGCGGAACAGCCTTCCCGATTTCGGCCGCGCCCGCCGCACCGGGGTCGTACCACGCGACGATCTTGTTCGGGAGGAAGCGCCCGCGCAGGACGGCGAGCAGGGCGCGCGTCGCGGGATCGTCCTTTGGGCCCACGACGGCGATTTCCTTCGGCGGATACATAAATAAATCCGCGGCGATCATCATCTTGAGGAAAGCGCGGGGCGCCTCCACGAGGTAGCGGTGCTGCGCCTCGAGCAGCGCCTGCGCGCGATCGTAGTACTCCGGTTTATCGCGGTACTTCGCGAGCCGGAGCAGTGCGGACGCGGCGACGGACGCGCCCGAGGGCGTCGCGCCGTCCTGCGAGGCGCGCGTGCGCACGAGCAGGTCGGTGTGCTCGGTCGAGGTGAAGTAAAAGCCCGCGCGCTCGTCGTCCCAGAATTTCTCGATCATCTGGGCCACGAGGCGATCGGCCTCGTGCAGCCAACGCACATCGAAGTCGGTCTCATATAAATCGATCAGCGCCGCCGCAAGAAAAGCGTAGTCGTCGAGATAGGCCGCCCCGCGGCTTTCGCCGGCGCGGTGCGTGTGCAATAGCGCGCCGTCGCGCGTCATGTCGCGCAGAATAAAATTCGCCGCTTCGGCCGCCGCCTGCGCGTAGCGCGGCTCGCCGAAGGCCTGCGCCCCGCGCGCGAAAGCTGTGATCATCAGGGCGTTCCACGAGGTCAACACTTTGTCGTCCAGCCCAGGGCGGATGCGCTTCGCTCGCGCGTCGAAAAGTTTCCGGTCGATCTCGCGGCGTTTTGCCTCTAAGGTCTTCGGGGAGAGCCCCAACTCGGCGGCGACTTCGGCCGCGGGCCTCGGTGTGTGAAGGACGTTCATGCCGCGGTGATAGGCCTCGTGCGAATCGAAATTCCCGCCCTGGCTCAGCGCGTACCACGCAGCGGCGATCTTCGCGTCGGCCTCGCCCAGCACCTGCACGACTTCGCCCATGCCCCAGACGTAAAATTTGCCCTCCTGCCCCTCGCTGTCAGCATCCTCGCTGCTGTGGAAAGCGCCGCGGACGTCGCGCAGATCGCGCAACACATAGTCGAGGGTTTCTTGCGCGACCCGCCGGTAGAAGGCGTTTCCCGTCGCCTGCCACGCCTCGACGTACACCTCGGCGAGTTGCGCGTTGTCGTACAACATTTTTTCGAAATGCGGCACGAGCCACTGCCCATCGACCGAATAGCGCGCGAATCCGCCGCCGATCTGGTCGTAGAGCCCGCCTTGCGCCATACGGTCGAGCGTGTGCGTAGCCATCTCGAGCGTGTGCGCGTCGCCGGTGCGCGCGTGCTCGCGCAGCAGCAATTGAATGCTCGGCGCGGAGGGAAACTTCGGCGCACCGCCGAAGCCGCCGTCCTCGGCGTCGTAACTCCCGGCGAGATCGCGCGCGGCTTTGGCGATGAGGTCGGCGCTGAGCGAGCCTGATTGTTCGAGCGTGGACGTGAGCAGGCCCGAAATGTGTTCGCTAAGTTTTCCGGCGCTGTCGACGAGCTCGGCGCGCCGCGTGTCCCAGGCCTCGGCGATGCGCGTGAGCAGCGTCTTGAATCCCGGACGGCCGAAGCGCTCGTCGGGTGGGAAATAGGTGCCGCCGTAGAACGGTTTCAGGTCCTGGGTGAGAAATACCGACATCGGCCAGCCGCCGCTGCCGGTCATCGCCTGCACCGCGGTCATGTAAATCTCGTCGAGGTCCGGCCGCTCCTCGCGGTCCACCTTGATGCTCACGTAGTGTTCGTTCAGCACCGCCGCGATCGCGTCATTCTCGAAGGACTCCCGCTCCATCACGTGGCACCAGTGGCACGCGGAGTACCCGATCGAAAGGAAGATCGGCTTGTCCTCCACCTTCGCCCGCGCGATCGCTTCCGGGCCCCAAGGATACCAGTCCACAGGGTTGTGCGCGTGTTGGAGGAGGTAGGGGCTCGTTTCGTGCGCGAGGCGGTTCGTGTGCGGTGCGTGCGGTTGCGATGGCGCCAAGAGCGGGGTCTCCTCGGTAGGGGTCGTTGCGGAATCCTGCGCGGCGGCGGGATCCATCATCAGCGTGGCAGCCACGGCCAAGATGAAGCCGGCACCGGCCGGCCGGATCAGACTTCGTGCGCTACGCCAATCCACGCTTCGCCCTCGCCGCCGTGTGTTCGCTTCCACCATAACACTTGAGCGGCGGATTCCGTTCCCTCGATGCGGCCTCAGGCCGCGGCAGGCCGGAGCGCGGGCGTTTCGGCCGCGCGGAGGGCGGCGGCGCGGCGTTGCTGGTGGTCGAGAATTGCGATCTGACGCGAGACCGTCACCAAGGCGAGCAGGAACCAGTACGGCTCCATAATGCGCACGATGAGAAAGGAGATTGTGCCGAAACTGTGGACGATCAGGCCCAACGTGAGCGCGAACATCGCGACGGCGAGGGCCTTGGCGACGGGATCGCGCGACCATTCATGGGTCTGCCGGGTGGTAAGGAGAATGCGCCAGAGCAGGAACACAAACGCGGCGAAACCGACGAGGCCTGTCTCAATGATGACACGGGCAAACTGGCTGTCGAGAATCGAACCCCACGCGATGCCGCCGCCGAAGAACGGCCACACGCGCAGATTGTGCCGGACTTTTTCCCAGACGTACACGCGTTCATAGGCGGATTTGTCGATGATGATTTCGCCGACGAGCGGAATGTCGACCGGCACGCCGCTGGGCTCGAAGGTGGATTGCACGCGGGTCACGACCTCCTTGGGCATAAGCAGCGGCGCCGCCAGGACGGCGATCGTCACCACCGCGGGAATCCAAAAGCGGCGCGTCATCACGCCCCACACCACGAGCGTGGCGAGCAAGGCGCCGTAGGACGCGCGCGAAAGCGTCATCAGGAAAGGCATCGCCGCGAGCCCCGCGATCGCGAGTAAGAACAGCCGCCGGCGGCCCGTCGCCGCGATCAGGCCCAGGCTGAGCGCCACCACCATCACGATCATGAGGTAGCCGCCGAAGGTATTGGGTTCGGTGCCGCCGGCCTCGAAAGGCGCGCTCACGCGCGGCTGCGTGCCGATGCTGGCAATGCCGTAGGCGCTCACGACGGCGGACACGGCCAGGAACACGCCCAACTGCCGGCGGATCTCGCCCATGTTGGTGACGGCCATGCCCACCATGAAAAAGATGAGGTAGAACTCGACCATCTTGACGAGCACGAAAAACGCGAGGTCCTGGTCCCACGCGCCGACCGAGAGCCGCAGCGCGAACAAGGTCGACAAGAGGCATACGCCGTAGTACGCCACGATGCCGGCGTTGATCGGCGAGCCGCGCCACGCGAGCGGCCGGCCCTCGAAGGCATTTTTCACAAGCACTCCGAGAAAGATCACGACGATGAGGATGTCGTCGTAGCGAAGACTCAAGTCACGGCCGACGTCGCGGCCCACTTCGCCGTACTCAATTTCGGGCGACAGCAACATTGCGATGAGCAAGAGGTAGAGCCCGTATTCGACCCGGAATATCGTCGCGCCGAAGGCCAGCAGGCTGATGGCCGCCGCGACCGTGAGGCTGGTGTTCTGGTAGTAAAGATGGACGCCCGCGAGACCGACCGCGGCCACCCCCATCAGGAGCATGAAAATCGGCGCTTCGAGCTGGCTCTCGGCGACTTCGCCGCGGCCGATCGCGCGCTCGGGGGACTGCCTGTGGCCCATGGGCGCCGGGCGCTCCGGCTAGACCTGGCCGCCGCGGGCCGCGCCGGACGCGCCGGCGGGAAGCACACCGTGACGGCGGTGACGGCGATCGTGGGCGCGTTCGTCGTAGTAATAGTAATAATAGTAGTAGTGACGAGAGGTCGCCTTGATGCCGTTCAGCACCACGCCGGCGATCGGCGTGTTCGCCGTCTCCAGCACCTTGATCGCGCGCTGGATCGTCTCGCGCCGCGCGCGGCTCGCCGCCACGACGAGCAGAATCGTGTCCACGCGCGTCGCCAGCACCACCGGGTCCGTCACCACCAGCGTCGAGGGCGCGTCACACACGACCAGATCGAAGCGCGCTTTCAATTCTTCCATCACCCGGGTCATCGTCTCGGACCCGATCAGCTCGGAGGGGTTCGGCGGCACGCGGCCGCTCGAAATCATCCAGAGGTTCTCCGCCGCGGTCGGACGGATGACCTCTTCGAGCGAGGCCTGGCCGCGCAGCACGTCCGCCAGGCCCTTTTCGCGCGGCATTTTCATCACGTGGTGCACATTGGGCCGGCGAAGATCCGTGTCCACCAGCACGACCCGCTTGCCGAGATCGGCGAGCGTCACCGCGAAGTTCGCCGCCGTGGTCGTCTTGCCTTCTCCAGGCACCGAACTGGTCACCATGATGGACTTGGGCTCGTGCTGGAGCGTGGCGAACTGGAAATTCGTCCGCAATGAGCGGTAGGCCTCCGACACGGGCGACTTCGGATCGTGCTGCGTCACCACGCAAGGATCCACCTGCTCCTGCGACGTGCTGACGACGTACGCGCCGTTCCGGCGGTTTTTGCGGCTCCCGCCGGTGAAATGCATTTCGGGCACCGTCCCGATGACTTCGCGCTTGAGGTAATACGCGACTTGCGCCGTCGTGCGGATCGACGTGTCGTTCAACTCGCGCAACATCGCGTACGAAATGGCTATCACGAGACCGACCAGGCCGCCCAGCAGGCCCGTCGCGGTCACCGGCGCATTGCGCCCCTGCGAGGGCGGCAGCAAGACCGCCGCATTGCGCCGCTCGACCGTCGCCGTGCCGCGGCGCATCGCGGTGCGCAGTTCGAATTCTTTCTCGTTAAGTTTTTCGAACTGTGTGCGAAGCCGCTCGGACTCGCGCGACAACTGCGCGTAGGTATGGCTCTTTTCGGCCAGTTCGGGCAGGCCCTTGGAGAAATCATCGACGATCTTCTGGAGCGATGCCGCGCGCACCGAATGCATCATCAGGTCGGTCTGGAGCTGCACCTTCCGGCGATACAAGTCCTGCCGCTGTTCCCAGAGGCCCGAGCCGCCGGCGCCGCCTTTCAATTCGTTGATCGCGGCCATTACGGCTTCTTTTTTTTCGTCGATGGCGGCCTGTAGTTCATCCAGTTCGGGGTAGCCCGGCTTCCACACGATGCTCAGACCGATCTCCGATTGGCGCAGGCCGTCGAGTTCCTCGAGCAGGCCTTTCACCACGCCCTCGGTCACGTTCCCCAAGGCCTCGGGCAAGGCCTCGGTGTTGCTCGCAAGCTGGGTGTCGATGTCGGCGATGCGGACCTGCAGTTCCGCGGCCATCCCCTGCGCGTCGAGCAGCTCGTTGTTCTTTCGTTCGATGTCGATCCAGGCCTGCTCGTCCGTCTTGAAGCCCATCTTCTCGCGGAAGTCCCAGGCTTTGCCGTCGGCCGTATCGAGTTGTGCGCCCACTTCGTCGATCTGCCGCTTGACGAGGTCGTAGGCCTCCTGCTGCTCATCGAGCCGCTGAATCTGTGTGTGGTCGATAAGCCCGCGCGCGGCATAGTCCGCAAGCCGGAGCGCGTCCTCGGGGCTGGTCACGCTGTACACGGTGAGGCGCAGCAGGCCTTTTTCGTTGAAGGGCTCGATCTTGATCGCCGCTTCGATCGCCCGCGCCTGCGCGTCGAGCTCCGCATCGGTCGTCACCGCTCCGCCGTTGCTGCCGCCGGCCAGGCTGTCCTGCACCAGCGCCTGCGCCACGTCGCGTGAAAGCGCCAGCGTGTCCAGGCGGTTCACCAGGTTGGTCGGCGTGGCTTCGCCGAAGGCCTTCGTGTCCAGGTTCGACAGCGCCGGGCTCTGCCAGAAAGTTTGCTTCACGGCCAAGTCGGTCTGCGCGGCGTATTCACGGTGCACCGTATGCAGCGCCAGGCCTCCGCCAATGCCCACGCCCGCGCCGAGGACCACCAGCGCGAGCACGAGCATCCAGTGCCGCAGGAGGATGTCGATGACAAATCGGCCGCGGTCTGTTTCCCGCAGGTGCGGGGTCTGGTCAAGCGTGGGTAGATCGTTGGACATTCGTTCTTAGTCCTTGCGCGCTTCCTGCCGGGACAGATCGCCCGGCGCCAATCCTTGCTCGTTGAGACCCTCGGCCACATCGATCATCCGGTCCCAGGTGATTTCCTCGGGCCGGCGGTGCACGGTCGGCGTCACGAAGATCATCAGCTCCGTGCGAAACTTCGTCTTCTCTTTTGTCTTGAACAAGTTCCCGAGAATCGGCAGGTCGCCGACGCCGGGCACCTTCGTGACCACGTTCTGTTCGTCTTCGGTGATGATCCCGCCGACCACGAGCGTCTGCCCGTCGCGCACGTTCGCCACCGTGTTCGAGGAGCGCAGCGAGCGAATCGGCACGCCGTTCACCACGCCGCTGGGAAAGGAGACCTCGGGGCGCAGCTCGAGCCTGACGTAGGTGCCCACGGTGTCCTGGTAGACGTGCGGCGTCACGCCGAGAATAATCCCCAGCTCCATAAACTTGACCGACGAGATGGACCGGCCGGTGACCTCCGTGCCGAACTCGAGATAGGGATACTCGTCCACCATCTTGATCTCGGCCTG
>VFKU01000941.1 GCA_009885415.1 Rhodothermota bacterium | reverse complement strand
TGCTCGACGAGGGCCGCGCCCTCGGACGCACGGTTGCGGGCCTCGACGTCAGCGTCGAAAATCCCCGCGCGCGGGATCTCTACCTGCGCCTCGGCTTCCATGATGTCATCGAGCGCGTCTCGACGCTGGAGAACAAACACGCACGCGTCGTGAACCATATTCGGATGGAACGGGCGATCTAAGCGCTTGTCCGCAGATGACGCAGATTAACGCAGATGAAGAACGAAGGGCAATAGACAGGATTTCAAGATGTTGCGAGATCGGCGGGCCTTCGAGATTCATTTGATTGTTAGAGCTTTCTGACTTGATCTCCACTTGCTTTCATTACCATTTTCAGAAATCCAATCTTGTTAATCATGTAAATCCTGTCCCATGTCTTGTTTTTCATCTGTGTTAATCTGCGTCATCTGCGGACAAATTAAAAAAATCGACCGCTGGAACCGAAGCTCCAGCGGTCGAAAATTTATCCGACTGAATTACATCCCGCCGACGACGACGGCCTTGACCTGCGTGTAGTGCTCCATGACTTCGGGGCCCATTTCGCGGCCGAGACCGGACTCTTTGTATCCGCCGAAGGGAAGGTGCGGGTCGAAGACGTTGTAGCAGTTGATCCACACCGTGCCGGCTTGGAGCTTGCCGGCGAGGCTGTGCGCCTTCTTGATATCCGAGGTCCAGATGCCCGCGCTGAGGCCGTAGGGCGTGTCGTTCGCCTGGCGAGCGAGTTCGTCGAGATCGTCGAAGGGGCTGGCGACAACCACCGGCCCGAAGATCTCGTCGCGGACGACTTCCATGTCGTGCTTCACGTTCGTCAGCACAGTCGGCTTGTAGAAGTAGCCACCGCCGCCGACGGGTTCGCCGCCGACCAGCGCCGTCGCGCCGGCCTTCTTGCCGCGTTCGACGAATCCGGCGACACGGGTCAACTGCTCGTCGGACACGAGCGGTCCAATCTGGCAGGTCGGATCCATGCCGGGGGCGATTTTCATGTTCTTGGCCGCGTCGCACAGGCCGCCGACAACGGTATCGAAGCTCTTCTTCTCGACGTACAAGCGCGAGCCCGCGCAGCAGACCTGGCCCTGGTTGAAGAAGATGGCCATGGCCGCGCCGGCCGTCGCCGCGCCGAGGTCGGCGTCGGAGAAGACCACGTTCGGGGCCTTGCCACCGAGTTCGAGCGTGACCTTCTTGAGGTTGCCCGAGGCGGCCTTCATGATGATCTTGCCCACTTCGGTCGAGCCGGTGAAGGCGACCTTGTTTACGTCCTTGTGGCCGGAGAGCGCCGCGCCAGCCGTCTCGCCGTAGCCCGGGACGATGTTGACGACGCCCGCGGGGAAGCCTGCCTCCATGATCAATTCGCCGAGCATCAGCGCGCTGAGCGGGGTCTGCTCCGCAGGCTTGAGGATCACGCAGTTACCCGCAGCGAGGGCCGGCGCGAGTTTCCATGCGGCCATCATCAGCGGAAAGTTCCACGGGATGATTTGTCCGCAGACGCCGACCGGCTCGCGCAGCGTGTAACCGAAGGTGCCCGGCGTCGAGAGCGTCATCGTGCGGCCGTCAATCTTTGTCGCCCAGCCGGCCATGTACTGGAACTGCTCGGCCGTTCCGGCGACGTCCACCGCCCTGGCGATGGTGAAGGGCTTGCCGTTATCCAGCGACTCGATCTCGGCGAGCGCGTCCGCGTTCGCAAGGACCAATTCCGACAATTTCCAAAGCAGCTTGGTGCGCTCGTTCGGACGCATCTTGCGCCACGGGCCGGAGTCGAAAGCCTTGCGCGCCGCCGCCACCGCCTTGTCGATGTCCGCCTTGTCGCCCTCGGCCACCTGGACGAGTTCTTCGCCGGTAGCCGGATTGATCGCGGCAAAAGTCTTGCCCGAGGCCGACGCGACCCATTGCCCGTTGATGAGCATCTTGCGCGGGCTGGCGAGGAACTCCGCCACCCGCTTGTTCTTCGATTGTGGTTTCGCGACTACCGCCATGATGACATTCTCCTTTTACAAAGGTTGATCCGCACCCGAAAATCCGCAGCCCGGAGAGGGCATTTCGGCAGTATAACACCGCAATCGGCTTCGCGCTACCGGCGCTCTCCGGCCCGACGGCCGTCGCGCAAAACGCAAGAAAAGGCCAATCTGGCCAATAAAATAGACATTTCACAAGGAATAGTCTCACCCCTCATGGCCTCTCGGCTCGCGGCAGTCTCGCCGTTCGCGTAATATGGACGCGTTCGATTTTGCCGGCCAACGCCTGCGGCCAAGACACCTCGGGGAGCAGCAAATGTCCGATTCCTATTCAGGTTTTCCAAACCCCTTCGACTCCCCGCCGCCGCCCCTGCCCGGCGACGAACGCTTCGGTGGACGGCCCGGGCGGAGAGTGACCTCGGGCAAGGCGATCGGCGCGTTGCTCTTCGGCGTTGCGAGTTTGGCGTTCTGGATTTTCGCGGCGCTTCCGGCGATTGTGCTCGGGCTCATCGCGCAATCGGAGATTCGGCGCGACCGTCATCGCCTGAAGGGGAGCAGCTTCGCTTGGATTGGCGTGATCTTGGGCGTCGCGGGTGTTTTCATGCCCATCTTGTGGTTCTCTATCGCACTAAAGTCCGTCGGTGGCTCAGACTATTCGCTAGGCTCGCTTTCGGCGAAGGAGCGAATCGTCCATCTCCACCTCGGCGACTACGTGAGCGAGCAGCCCTTTGACGACGGCCCCGCTTTCTTCAGCGCCCCAGGACATTCGCTGAAGGGCCTGCTCGATCGTCTCGATCACGCGCGCACCGATGACTCCGTCAAAGCGGTCATCCTCACCTTGGAAGCTCCCAACGTCAGCCTCGGCCAGGTCGAGGAATTGTGGAAGGCGATTCGCGCCGTGGTCGACGCAGGCAAACCCGTCTACGCCCACGTCGCCGACGTGCAGACCGGGAGCTACGCGATGGTCTCGGGCGCCTCGCGGATTAACGTGGTGCCGACCGACACTGTGTGGCTCACCGGGATGCAAATGCAAGCCGTCTACCTCGGCGAACTCCTGGATAAAATCGGCGTCGCACCGGAGGTCCTGCACATGGGCGACTTCAAGGCCGCCGGCGAAATGTTCACGCGCACCGGTCCGAGCGAGGACGCATCGAAGAACATGGACTGGCTGCTCGACGGATTGTATGGCACGGTCGTGGATCTGATCGCAAAGGGCCGCAAGCTCGAGTCCGCTGCCGTGCGCACGCTGATCGACGAGGGGCCCTATGAGGCCGAGCGCGCGAAGTCCACCGGCCTGGTCGATTCCGTGTTGCACCTCGATCAATTCGTCGACGAGATCAAGAAGACGCACGGCGAAGACCTCTATGTCGACAACCACTACCTGGACGGCGCAAAGAACCGGAAGGGATCCTTCGGCACGCTCGCGCACGCGGGCCGCAGCGACGAGATCGCCCTCATCTACGCCGAGGGGATGATTGTACGCGGCTACGAGCAGGTCTCGCCCTTTGGCGGCAGCGGGGGCATGGTTTATAGCGGCGACCTCGTGAAGACCCTCGAACAGGCCCGCGACAACGATGTCGCCGCGGTGGTCTTGCGCGTGGACTCGCCCGGCGGCTCCGCCGTGGCCAGCGAAGAAATCCTGCGCGCGGTCAGCATGATTCAGGCCGAGGGCATCCCCGTCGTCGTTTCGATGGGAAGCACGGCCGCGAGCGGCGGCTATTACATCGCGTGTAAGGCGGACTCGATTCTCGCCGACGCCGCCACCATCACCGCCTCGATCGGCGTCGTCGGCGGGAAAATGTCCACGGAAGATCTATGGACCTCGCTCGGAGTGGGCTGGCACTCGTGGAAGCGCGGCGCAAACGCCGATCTCCTCGATTTCGTCCACCCCTTCACGCCGGAACAGCGCACGAGCATGCAAACATGGATGGGCCAGACCTACGACGCCTTTAAGGCGCACGTGCAGGAAGGGCGCGGCGGAAAACTCACCAAGCCGCTCGAAGAAATGGCCGGCGGCCGTGTCTTCACCGGCGCGCAGGCGCTTGAACTTGGACTGGTGGACGAAATCGGGGGCCTGCGCGACGCGATCGTGAAGGCGGCCGAACTGGCGGAGTTGGAAGAGGGCGAATACTCGCTGCGCGTGCTGCCGGAGTACATGACCTTCTGGGAAACATTCTTCGAGGCCATGAGCGGCCGGGAATCCGACGCCACCGATCTGGCCCTCAGCAGTGCGCCGCGGCCCGGCCGCATATCGCTCGGCGCGCTACGGATTCCCGGTGCTGCCCAAGACTCCGCCACCGCCGTCTTGGAAAAGCTCTCCCCCGCCGAGTCCCACGTCATGCTCCGCGCCCTCGCCGCCGCAAAAATCCTCGGCGAAGAGCGTGTACTCGCGCTCATGCCGGAGCTCAGCTTCGGAAACTAACTCGATCGCTCTTTGGTGGCATGGGCTGGAAGCCCATGCGGGACGCGGAAATGTGCTCTCTGTAAGCGGCGACGCTCGGGCGCACTAAGCATCGGCTGGAAGCCCATGCCACCAAACCGCTCCGCGTCGCTAGTTCCCCGCGTGTGCCGCGACGAAATCAAGCACGCCCTGCTTGAATTCCGGCGCAAACACACAGCCCTGGTGCGTCGCCCCGTTCACATACAACACATCCAGGCTCGGCACGATGCCCTTCCACAAATCGACCCGCCGCGTAAGGTTATCGTTTGTCCCGACGATCACTTTGATCGGCATCGCGAGCGCCTTCATCGCCGCCTCGCTCGTACCAAATTCGGTGAAACCGCGCAGGCTCGCCTGGAGCCGAGGGGATTCCGCCGTGTCCGTCGCAAATTTATTCACGGACTCGCTGCCCTCCGGCAACCAGCCCATGCCGCCGATCATCAACGAACGCACGCGCTCGGGGTGCAGCGTCGCAAACTTGATCGAAATCATCCCGCCCATCGAGTAGCCCGCGATGTGCGCCTGCTTCTCGCCGCAATGATCCAGCAGCCGCACCATGTCCTCGACGACGTGGATGCCGTTCTGTCCCTCCGGCGCCGAATCACTGCGGCCGTGTCCGCGCACGTCCGGCATGATCACGCGGTACTTCTCCGCCAGCGCCTGCTCAATCCCCGGCCCGCGCCAGTTCAGGCTCCCATTCGCGGTGTAGCCGTGGATGAGCAGCACCGCCTCGCCCTTGCCCTCGTCCAAATACCGGATCTTGACGCCCTCGGAATCAAAGAATTCTTCTTCCGCCGCCGCAGGCCAAACTGCGAACAGCAATGCCACCAAGCTCCATGAAAATCTCATCGCAAACTCCTCTCCCAAGCAGCCAGCCATCTTCCCCAGACCGGCATTCAGCCCTTCGATCCTATTCTTCCCGTTCTTCTCATACTTCCCATTCCCCTCAGTGCGGGTTCGACGCCAAGTGTTCCGCGATCAAGTCGCGGCCGTAATCGCCGTTGAAATCGCGCCAAACGGTATGAATATGGTTCGGAGAAAGCGCGACCGCGCAGTATTCGATGAGAAACTGCGGGCCTTGCACGCGGTAATACTTGCGCTGGCCTCGCGCCGGATCGCCGATCCACGCGAAGTACAATTTCTCCCAGCCTCCATCTTCGACCCGCTTGAGTCGTTCAAAGCGCAGATCGTCCGCGCTGTGGTTGCAGTACTCGAGCACCAGGGCCTGGAGCGCCGCTTGTTGCTCCTTCGTGAACTTGGTCCACGCAATGCCCGTCGGCGCCATCGGGTCCACCTTGCTCGCGCGACCGCTCACCATATCGTTGGGCACTTCCGTCGCGATCGTGGCCGCCGCCTTCTGCGCGGCGTCGAGCGAGGTGTACAAGTTCGCGCCCATGTCTTCCTCGTTGGCCATGATGCGCCACGGCGCGCCGGGCTGCCCCTCGCTGACGTCGTTCGGCTCCGCGCCGAAAAAACCCGGCGCCGTCGCGAAGAGTTCGCCCTTCACAATCGTGAACGAGAGATAGATGTGGTGCCCGTGGAAGCGCCAGCTCCATGTACCGCCGGCCTTTGGGGTGTCGAAAAACATGATGTTGTAGTTGCGGCTTCCGTGAAAGGCTGGCGCACGGCCTCGGCCCTGCTCCATCGTCAACAGCACATCGTCCGTGCGGATAATCTCGGTGAGCTTCTGGTACGCCTCCGCACTCAGGCCAGTCTTGAGCAATTCGTGCAACAGCGCGACCTGCTCCGGCTTCATCCCGTCGAAACGCAGCCCGACAATCGGAAAGGGCACCGGCTTGAAAGCCACCCGCTCCGCGTCGTTCATCGGCTTCAGCGCCAGCCCCCGCTGCGCGTCATCCAGCAACGCAATAAATTTCTGCGCCGCCTCCGTCATGCGAACGATCGATGCGGGCGGGTCGGCATGAACGGCCGAGGTCACGAAGAATAGGAGCGATAGTGCAGTCGCAGCGCGCATCAGGGGCCCTCCCAGGCAGTCGACCGATTGTAGTGGCAGATCCTGGCCGAGACAAGCTCGATCGAAACAGATGCAGACTCCTTGGACTGCGGCAGCGATAGCTGCCGCTTTACTAAGCCCAGCAGAGTTGGGCGGCGCAGATCCGACGACGTACGTTCACCGCTCAATCAAGGCGCGAGCCAAATCGGCGAACTCCACGCCCGCGCGATCCTGCCGTTGGTCTGGTCTTCCAACTCGGCGCGCAAATAGATCATCGTCGGAGCGGCGACGTTGACCGTGAAATTCTGTTCCATCAGACGCCCCGGATGCTCCCAGCGCGCCAGCGACTTCCACTCCTTGGCATCGGCGTCTAAGCGAAGCACCTCCGCATACGCAATCGGGCTGGGCGCGGCGACCACCGCGCGGCCCAAGACTGCGCCAGAGGCCTTTCCCTCCCGCCCCATCTCGAATCCTCCCGCTGAGAACTCCATCAAGATACGCGCACCGGTCGTGCCGTAACTCCGCCGGTTGCGCAGCGCATCAAAAACGGCGTCGCGTGTTAGCTCCGGCGCGACGACCGCCGCCAGGCCGTTATGCGGCAGGCCCGGGTGCGCCTGGTGGTCGTCGCTCGAGGCGATGACGCCCATCGGCAAGCCCGCGGCCCACGCATCGCGCGCGTAGTGCGGGCCCTCCGCGCTGCGTGCGCCGGTATACTTCACGCTTTCATACGCGAGCGCATCGCCGCGATCGAAAAACTCCGACTGCCCGTGCGCCGAGTAAATCTCGCGCAATGGGCGCAGCGCGGCATGGTGCTCGCGCGTCCAGTCCAGCTTCGGCCCGCCCACGCCGCCACCCGTGATAATCGGTTGGAGTTCCGGCCCGGTGACCGGCGTGTCGCGGCCGCCCCAAAGAATACCGAGGTGATGCGGAATCGTGATCGCATCGCCAGCGACGAGCAACTCCCACAAGCGCTCGACCGACTTCACACGGTGCTCGGGCCAGGGCCGGCCTTCGAGACCGCGATAGATCACGTTGTGATGGCCGCTCGGCAAGCTGCACTCGTAGCCCAGCAAGCTGACAAAGCGCCCGGGTTCATAAAACCGCTTCACGTTCTCGATGTTCGTATCCCACTCCGAGGGCGAGATGCTGTCGCCGGGCGCGACGCGCTCGACGGAGCCGTCGTCGATGCCGTGCTCGGTCGAGGCATAAAAATCGAGACGCGTCGCCTCGCGCGCGAAGGCATACTCGCCCGTGCCGATGCCGTCCTTGCTCGCGTCCGAGTGGCTGTGCAGATCGCCCCAATACACGCGCCGGGCCGGCGGCGTCGCATGTACGCGGACCGGACCGCCGAAGGCGTGTAGCGCGCCGGTCAACTCGGGAAAGGCATAGCCCGCGTCGCCGGGCGTCCACGAGACCTTCGCGATCGCGCGCCCGACGCCCATAGTCAACGGGATAGCCTCGGGGCCGAGTCCGGCGATCGCGAGTTCGCCGGAGAAGCCCTCGGCAAGATTGTAGAATCGATCGAAGAGCGAGACATGTAATTCCAGCGCCTGGCCAACCACGGCGTCGCTCGGTGCCACGATCAGCGCGGAAACCGCCGGGCCCGGATGGACCACATACGGCGCGGGGGCGGCGAGCACGAAACGCCCATCGCCCGCGGCATCCACCGCTACGCGCACCGCGTCCGCGCCGGAGATAATCGGGGCCGTCGTGTGCTTGAGCGAAACGCGGATCGTGTCGCCTTCAAAGAGCGCATGCCCGCGCACGATCGCCTTTACGACGTGGCGGAAGCGCTCGATGCTCCCATCGAAATTTCGATGATCGACGGAAACCTCCAGCGATGCGCCCTCGCGATACGTCCGGCACTCGAGAAAATGCGGCCCGGCCGGATCGCCCGTCTGCATCGGCTTCACTAGCGGCAAAGGATTTGTAAACCACGCCTTCGGAAAATCCACCAACAACCCGCCGCCAATCGCAATCCCAACCTTCCCGATCGCAATCAGCGCAGAGTAATCCCCAATCGCCGCCGCCGTCATCGTATCGGGATATAACGTCGCCCGGCTCGTGTTTGTGCCCTCGACGATGCGCGCGGCGCGCGGAGAAAAAACGCTAACGTCTTGCGGGTAGCTGCGGGAAATTATCGCCCCACACGCGAGAATTACGCAGGCAAGCCGGCGCATCTTCGAATCGAGCTAGCCGAAATGTTTCTGCAACAACGAGAGGTTCAGCTCGGGGTACACCGGATACCGGTCCAACAGCGTCTTCACCCGTGCGCGGGCTTCCTGCGCTGCCCGGGGATCGAGTACAAAATTCGCCTTACTCGGCTGGCCGGCGTTCGGGCCGGACTCGATGACGCCCGGTTTCGTGTGGCTCAACACCTGCTTGAAAATGCCGGCGATCTCCTTCATCTCGGTGGGGCCCATCCCGAGCGTGGTGAGCGCGGGCGTGCCGACGCGGAGGCCGCTGGTCGAGATCGGACCGTTCGGATCGAATGGGATCTGGTTCTTGTTGAGCGTGATACTGCACTCGCGGAGCGCCGACGCCGCCTGCTTTCCGGTCAGCCCGAAGCTGCGCACGTCGATCAGCAGCAGGTGGTTCTCCGTGCCGCCGGAGACGACGTTCATGCCCTCGGCGATGCAGGCCTTTGCGAGCGCCTGCGCGTTCGTCACGATCTGGTGCGCGTAGTCGCGGAACTCCGGCCGGTTCGCCTCGGTGAACGCGACCGCCTTCGCCGCCATCACGTGCGCGAGCGGTCCGCCGATGACGAGCGGGCAACCCTTGTCCACGTAGGGCGCGAATTCCTTCGTGCATAGCACCATCCCGCCGCGCGGACCGCGCAGGGTCTTGTGCGTCGTCGTGGTGACGACATGCGCGTGCGCAATCGGGTTCGCGTCGCCTTCAAACACGCCGCCCGCGACCAGTCCCGCGAAGTGCGCCATGTCCACCATGAACACCGCGCCGACCTTGTCCGCAATCTCGCGCATGCGCCGGAAATTGATCGAACGCGGATAGGCGCTGTAACCCGCGAGCAGCACCAGCGGCTTCACTTCCTTCGCGCGCGCCTCGATTTCGTCGTAGTCGAGCAGCAGCGTCTGCTTGTTCACGCCGTAGTTGTAGGCCTCGAACATCTTCGCCGAGACGTTGAAGCGGTAGCCGTGCGTGAGGTGCCCGCCGGAAGCGAGATCCATCCCGAGCAAGCGTTGGTTGCCCAGTTTCGCGCGAATCCCGAACCATTCGGCCTCGCTCAATTGCGCCACGGAAGTCTTGCCGAGCGCCTCGACCGCTGGCGTCTCGATGCGCGCGGAGAGAATCGCCCAGAAGGCGATCATGTTCGCGTCCGCGCCGCTGTGCGGCTGGACGTAGGCATGTTCCGCGCCAAAGAGCTTGCACGCCTCGGCACCGGCGTAGGCCTCGATCGTGTCGATGTTGTCACAGCCTTCGTAAAAGCGATTGCCGACGAAGCCCTCGGCGTACTTGTCCGTCAGCAGATTGCCCATCGCCAGTTGCGTGGCCAGGCTGCAATAATTCTCGCTCGCGATCAGTTTCAAAAAGCCACGCTGGTCGGCCAGTTCCTGCACGATGGCGCGCGAGACCCCCGGCGCCACGCGCGCGACCTCGGTCAAACTCGCCAGATACGCCACCACACCGGTATCCACGTCGCCGCCGGAGGTATTTTCGAGATATTCCGCTAATGCGGTCGTGATGAGCGCCATACGCCTGCTTTTCCCCCGTCAAAAGGCCCGCAGCCCGAGTGCAACAGGAAGTATCGCCGAGTCGCCGGGATGAATCCAAGTCCCGGCCGATGCCCGAAAGGTTCCCGGACCCACGGACGCGCGCTTGATGGCAGCGGTGTTTTCGCCGTCGAACACTTGTAAATGCGCCCCCGGTGTGCAAGAGTAGAGTCGAGCGAGGGAAACAGGTCGGGCCAGGCGCGCGACGAGTCATCGCGATGCGGGCTGCGCACAGAAGGTCCCTGCCGCATGCCGGATGTACAAAGCAGCCTACTGCGCATTTACTGTCTGTGCGGACAGAAGATGCGCGTGTCTGAAAAAATGTACGGCCTGCCCGGCAAATGCATCGCCTGCCGCCAGAAAATCCGCATTCCGCGCAAGGAAGACGTCCCAGAAGGCGTCTCCGATATCTTCCTCAAGGACCACCCGGAGCTCGTGCGCGGGCCGCTCAAAGCCCCCTCCGCCGAAGAACGCGCCGCGCGCAAAGCGATGGCCAAAGTCGGTCGCGCACCGGACAGCGGCGAGGAATCCACTCCGAACACGGAACTCGACCTCGCGGACAGCCCCCCGCCGCCGGACGTGCCCGAGCTGCCAAAAGCCAAGCGCTCCTCGCGCGGGTCGCTGCCGCTCGACGTGCTTCCCATGCTCGATGTGCTCTGTAGCCTGGACTACAAATTTTCGCGCCAGCTCGAGACGCTGCAACTCAACAGCCACGACGACGAGGTCTTGCTCGCCGAACTCGAGGGCCACCTGACGCGCGTGCGCAAGTTGCGCGCGCAACTCGACGACCAACTCCACCAGCGCCTGATGGAGACCGCGATCGAACTCTCCAACACCCAAGAAAAAATCGCGCAGGCCCGCCTCGGCGCGCGCACCGGCGAAATGACCTGGGGCGAATACACCACGAACGTACACCGCCTGCGCACCCGTCGCGATCGCCTCGAACGGCGGCAGCAAAATCTGCGCGGGTGGCTTGCCGCGCAGGATCCGCACATCGCCGGCGGCCTGCTCGATCTCTCCGTGGAGAACATCCCGCAAGAGGGCTTCACGCTCTCGCTTCCGGCAGAATCGGACGACGACTCGCCGCTCCTCGCGGAATTGATCGAAGGCCTGCGCAACGCGCTCGACCGCCGCACGCTCGCACGCCAACGCGCCGCCGAAGTGCAAAACATGGCCGAGAAAGACGCGAGCCGCGAGGTCGAAGAACTTCGCAAGGAATGCGAGCAGCAACGCCTCATCGCGCGCGCGGGCGTCGCCTTCGCCCACGACCGCCTGCAACAATTGAAAAAGGACTACACCGCCGACAACGAGACCGCGAACGCCATGCTCGCCGCCGCGCGCGACAAACTGCGCATGGACGTCCTGGCCCGGCCCGAATACGACGCCTTCGAGCGCGCCATCGTGCGCAGCAAAAAAGACTTCGCCCGCGCGCAGGCCGTGATTGATCGTGCGCTTGGCGCAAACGCCGCGGCCGATGTGCCCTCCGCCCAGGGGACCTTCTTCCAACGCCTCGGCATCGGCGGCTCGCGGCGAAACGCACCTGATCTCCTCCTCGCGTACGCCTCCGCGCTCCTCCTTGTCCTCGGAATTTTCACGCCGAGCCTCGGCACGACCTCGCTCGTCTCCGCCGCGATGAACTTCGGCCCCGGCGGCGGCCTCGCCGCGTGGCTCTTCCTTCTCCCGCTTGCGCTCGCCGCCGCGGCCGGCGCGATCACACTCCCGCGCGACCCCGCGCTTCGCGGTCGCGCCTATCTCGTCGCGTGGCTCGTCGGCTTCGTCGCCACGGCCTACCTCATCCACGAGTCCGCCTACAGCCTCGACCCGATCGCCGCGCGCTTCCGCGCGGGCACCCAGTGGTTCCTGCGCCCGGGGATCGTGTTGACCCTCGCCGGAATTTTCGGCCTGCTCGGCGCCTCAATCACGGCGCTGCGTCCATCGCGGAAACACCGCGCCTGGCCAATCGCCGCCGGCTTGCTCGGTCTCGCCGCCGCGGCGCTCATCGTCACCGACGCCGCAGGCACTCTTCGCCCCGGGCCGAAGATTAATGTCGCGCTCAGCGCGGGCGACACCGGCGAAGGCGTCGTGCGCGTCAGCAACGAGGGCGGCCGCACCATTCGCCTGCTCGATCGCCGCCCCGACGCGCGCGGAACTTACCTCTTCATGATCGAGCGGCGTCGCGGCGCGACCTCTGTGGTTGATGCGAAGGGCCAAGGCCCCTTGTGGGACGGCAGTCTCGTCGCACGCGACGGCGTTCTCTATACTCTCCGGCCCGGCGGCGCGGAAGAGGTCCCCTTCGGCCTGCCTCCCGGCGAATATCGCGCCGTACTCTATCCCGTCGGGACCGCTGCGCCCCTACTCTCCAACTTCACCATTCGCGCGCC
>VFKU01000129.1 GCA_009885415.1 Rhodothermota bacterium | reverse complement strand
CACATTTTCGATGGTGTGGTGCGCGGCACTCCTCTAGACTGAACTCCACGCGCGCCTGCGCCCCTCCCTGCGCACCCTCACCGGCCTGGTCGCGCCGCTCCTCCTCTCGGCATTCTGGGTCTACCGCATATACACGCAGTACCTGTATCCCCCGCTCAATCTGATCCTCATCACCGTCGACTGCGCACGACCTGACTTCTTCGGTGTGTACGGCCACCAGGCCGACCCGCCCACCAGCGAATACATTGACCGGGCCGCGGCCAAGGGTGCCGTCTTCACCAACGCCTTCAGCCAGGCGGCATGGACCAGCCCGGGCGTCGCCTCCGTGCTCACCGGCCTTTATCCCCCCGCGCACGGCGTCACGGATCAGGAGCGCAGCGTGCCCCGAGTCGTCACCACCCTCCTCGACGCCTTCAAGGAACGTGGCTACCACGTCCCGAAATTGTCTTATCTGATCAACGCCGCGCCCAACTTTCTTAATCTTGGCGAATTCGATGAAGGGCCTCCCGGCATCACTGTCGAAAACGAGGCCGACCGCATCGCGGAGTGGATCGGCAAGAACCACCGCAAACCCTTCGCCATGTGGTACCACTGGCGATACATGCACCTGCCCTACAATCCGCCCGAACACCACTGGCTCTATCCGCCGGCCAAGATTGACCCCGCTCGCATCGGACCCATGCGCGCGGCCGGACTCGATGCGCGCCTGGAACTCGCCATGCCCCCGGCCCTGCGCGATCTCATCTGCAAGGAAGTGATCATCCCCTACTTCACCCCCGAGGCCCTCAACGAGGCCGACGCCACCGGGCTGCCCCCCGCGGCCGACGCCCCTCGCGCCAGCAGTTTTCCGCCGGGCACCAAAGAATGGATCGACGCAATCTACAGCGCGATGGTCCGCCACTTCGATCGCAATTTTGAAAAATTCCGTTACCAACTCTCGCTGCACCACAAACTCAAGAACACGATCATCGTCATCACCGCAGACCACGGCGAAGAACTCCTCGATCACGGCTACATCGGCCACGCCTCCACCGCCGTCCACTCGCAGCACTACGACGAATTCCTGCACATCCCACTCATCATCCTATGCCCGCAATTGATCGATCAGGGCCGCAAGATCGACGTCCCCGCGCAACAGATCGACATCCTGCCCACGATCATGGACATGATGGGGTGGGAGATTCCCGGCGATGCGCAAGGCCGCTCGCTCTGGCCGGCCATCCGCGGCGAAAAAATGCCGGATCGGCCCGTCTTCTCTGAAAGCGTCGAAGGCGGCTACCAGTCCAAGCCCAGCCAGCGGACCACCTTCGTCCGCAGCGTGCGCACACACGCCTGGAAATTCATCGCGCGGATGGGGCCGCGCGGCGACGACTTCAGCCTCTACGATCTCGCCGCCGATCCGAAGGAAATGAACAACGTCTACGCCCAACACCCGCAGCTCGTCACCCAATTCACCGGCCAACTCGGCGACTGGCTCGCGAAAAGCGCCGATCTGCGCCTGGCCATCGAAAAGCGCGAGGAAATATTAGAAGCGCGCGAGGCCGCCGCCAATCCGCTCAATCTCAGCGTGCCGGAAATCCTCACGCCGCGCGACGGCGACACGATCCGCTTCGAATCGGGAAACGGCGCGATCGAGGCCGAGTGGACCGGCAACCCTTACGCGGCCTACATCATCGAGTACGACGTCGGTGAAGGCTGGCACCGGCTCCAGGGAAAATACCCCGTCCCCGAAGGCGCCAAGCACACCTTCGGCCCCTTCCCCAAGGACGGATGGAAGCCGCTCTACCAGTGGAACCCCTACCACCTCCGCGTGCGCCCGCGCGATCTGCCCGACGGATGGAGTCCCTGGATTACAGTCCACGTCGCGCCGCTCGGCGAGGGCGAGAAGGCGAACTAAGCGCCGCCGCTCTTGCGCCACACCCCGGTGGCATCGAAAATGACGCGCTGCTCTTCGTTCGGCGGATAACGCAGTTCCACCCACGGCACCGCCAGAGGCGTCAAGGTACCCTCGTGACGAAAGGTGTAGACCCCGCCCGTCGCGGTGCGCTCATACTTCACCGGAGTCGCCACCCGCCCCTCGGGATCGCGCAACAAGATCGGGAAACCAAAGGCGTACTCGTTCCACGGTACACCCACCGAAAAGTGGACCTTGATCGACGACTCCGCCAGCCGCACCTCCACCGGTGCACCGTGCCATTGCGCCGCCGGTGTCGCACCGAGCGCGGCCTTGATACCTTCGCCGTAATCCGCCCAAGACAAGCGCGCACGGCCCACCAAGCGGGCCAACTCGGCCTCGGGGATCAACGGCTTTCCGTTTGGACGCGAAACGGCCACCACGAGGATCACTGTCGCGGCTGCGAACAGGACAAGGAGGAGGGCTCGGACTGATTTGCTCAACGGTCGCTGCGGCGTCGATCCACGAAGATCACGCTCTTGCCGTCAGGCTGCGCCATCTGGCGCACCTGCGCCAGGACCTCGAACATTTTCTTCGCGCTCTTGAACTCGCGGTTCTGATTGTGGACAACCCCGATCGAAAGCGCCATCAGCGAATACTTGCCCTCGCGCCCCTTTTTGTCCGTCGCGAGCACGTGTCCCTGGTTTATTTCCTGCGGCGTGTAAAGCTCGCGAATGCGGTGATCGAAGGTATCGACCAGCGCCGTGCAGAAACGCTCGTAGTCCTCGATCGTCAGTAACACAACAAAATGCTCGCCACCCATGTGCGCCACGAAGCCTTCATAGATCCCCGTGTTCCGCATCAGCGCCGGCAAGAGCTTGCCCATAAACTCAAGCGCGCGCCGCTGGCCCTCGCGGCCCTTCGCCGCGCAGTAAGGCTTGAAGTGCGCGATGTCGATATAACACACCGCGATGCTCGTCCCGCGCGCCAGACGGTGGTTCACCTCGCGCTTGATCGCGTCCGTCCCGGGCAGGTGTGTGATCCCGTTGCGCCCATGAATACCCTCGAGCAGCCCGCCCAAAAATCCCAGCTTCTCAATCAACTTCTCGAGCTTGAAGGGCTTGACCAAATAATCATCGGCGCCCTGCTCGAGCCCATGCACCACCTCGGGCTCCTCGCCAAGCGCGGTCAACATAATCACGCCCATCGGATACAGCTCGGGGTCCTTCCGGATGCGCCGGCAAATCTGATACCCCGTCACGCCCGGCAGCATGATGTCCAGCAGCGCGATGTCCGGCTTGGTCTGTTTCGCCAGCTCGAACGCACCCTCCCCCGTGTTCGTCGTCACGACGTCGTGTCCCTCCGCGACCAGCTTCGCCTTCAGCAGGTCCGCCAGGTCCGTGTCGTCGTCTACCAGAAGTATCTTGCTCATTGATCCAAGCCCACCCGCGTCCGGCCCGAAACTCCGGCGCGCCTTTCCCCACACGCAGTATAACCGAGCGCCCACAAGAGTGTCACCGCGCTCCCGTCAAACCGTCCTTGACGCACCGTGACCCCTTCGTTTACGATGAAAACTCACGGCGCTCCCACACGAAGGATTTCAACTCATGTTCCTGTTCCGGCGATCTCTACCCATCCTTATGCTCATCGCGCTGGCCGGCGGAATCTCCGGTTGCGCCGAGAAAGAGCCCCCCAAGCCCGCCACGCCGCCTCCGCCGCCCCCGCCGACCCCCGAGGAAATCGCCGCTAAAATCACCGCCGAAGCCGGGCTGAATGATCCCCTCCCCGCCGTCGGAGACACCTTCACCAAGGAAGCCGCCGAGGCGCTCAAGAAAACGCTGAGAAACGCGAAGAGCCTCCAGTCGAAGACTCCCGAAGGCCAACGCGCCCTCCAAATTGTGAACTCGCAACTCGATCAACGCATCCACGCACTTGAAGACGCCGGCGCGTGGGAACACACGCTGGGCGCCGTGGAAGCCTTCGATATCCTCAATCCAAAGTCTCCAAAGTGGCAAACCACCAAAGAGACCGCGATCGCCGAACTCCAAAAACCAAAGATCACCATCTTCGGATTCATGCAGGACTACGCCCTCCTCGATTTCTACCTGCCGATCTCGAAAGAAACGCACCGCGAAAAAATGCGACCCGGCGAAGAACTTTTCGGTGTGACCTTGATGGAGGTCATCGGCAAGAACCAGGGCCTCAAGTTCCGCTACGCCCAGACCGGACAGACCTTCGACGTTATGACCAAGAGCGCGTCGAAGTAAACCGAGGCCACCCATGGAACGGTCTCGCCGGATCCGGGCCGCGCTGCTTCACGGCCCGGCGGGGCCGGCGCTCCTCGTCGCGGCGCTCGCGCTCCTCGTCGCGGCGCTCGCGCTCCTCGTCTACGCCAACACGCTCCGCGCCGGCTT
>VFKU01000340.1 GCA_009885415.1 Rhodothermota bacterium | reverse complement strand
GGGCCAGCCCTCCTCCACGGTCGCGCCAGCCTTGACCAAGGCCTCGACCGCCGCCTGCAACTGCTCCTTCACTTCGGGGACGACGGGGCAGATCGGGTCGTCGATGACTACGCGGACTTTGTAGCCTTTGAGTGAGTCGCGGCGCGCGGGCGGCAGGGTCCACTTGTAGGCGATGGCATCGAAGTCGTCGGGTCCGCCGAGGACTTCCATGGCCGCTTTGAGATCGGCGGCGCTGCGCGCGAGCGGGCCCGCGACGGAGAGGACGTTGGGCAGCGAGGGCGGGCCGGGCGGGTTGTAGCCTGTCTTGGGCACGACGTGGACGGTGGGCTTGTGGCCGAAGACGCCGCAGAAGTTCGAGGGTTCGCGGATCGAGCCGCCGATATCACTGCCGGTCTCGAGGTAGCTTAAGCCGGCGGCCACGGCCGCCGCGCCGCCTCCGGTGGAACCGCCGGTCGTGCGGGTGATGTCCCACGGATTGTTCGATGTGCCGTAGATCGGGTTGTAGGTCTGCATGTCGAGCGCATGGACGGGCAGGTTGGTCTTGCCGAGGATGACGCCGCCGGCCGCGCGCATGCGGGTGACTACGGTCGCGTCGAAATCGGTGATGTGATCCTTGAGTTCGGGCGCGCCGGAGGTGGTCGGCACGCCCTTCATGGCGGCCATTTCCTTGATGGTCATAGGCAGGCCGTGGAAGGGGCCCCAGACTTCGCCGCGCGCGAGGGCGGCGTCGGCCTCTTTCGCGCGTTTGCGGGCCTCTTCGGGGAAATGGAGGACGATGGCGTTTATTTTTGGATTGAGTTTTTCGATCCGGCTGAGCATTCGGTCGGTCAGTTCGAGCGACGAAACTTTTTTCTCGCGGATAAGTTTCACGGCGTCGAGCGCGGAAATGAAATCACGATCGGCCGATGGCGGCTCGGCGAATGCGGCCGGGAGCGCCTGGGCGGCAAGCGCTGCCGCGGAAACAGCGGTGGCGGTGCGCAGGAAATCGCGGCGGGAAATCGTCGAGGGCATGATAGAACTCCTGCAAAACTTGCTCGATGGGAAGCAATGCCGGAATATAGCAGCCAATATCTGCGCGATCAATGGACAAAGGGAAACCGCCTGTGCACAGATGACGCAGATGGGCGCAGGTAAGATCGTGATTGGATTTGTTTGGCGCCGAATTTCGGCCGGGAATCTCGCATGAATCTGAGTTCGGAAAAACTGAGGGCGCTGGCGTGGTGCGCGGCGGCGTATGCGGTCGCCATTGGCGCGGCGGTGGCGGCGGGATACATGGTGCGCGAGGAACTCCATCCCTTACTGGTGGTGGCCGTCGCGGATGCGGTGGGCACACTGATCATTTTCGGATTTAGCGTCGCGTTTAGAAACTCGAGTTTCTACGACCCCTATTGGAGTGTCGCGCCGATGGTCATGGTGGTGTATTGGGCCTTGGCCGGGGTCTCGGCGGGGGCGGACACCACTCGCCAGATTCTTGTGGCGGCGCTGGTGTGGGTGTGGGGCGCGCGGTTGACGTTCAATTTCTTGAAGGGTTGGTCGAATGTGCGGCACGAGGATTGGCGGTATGTGAATCTGCGCGCGGCGAATGGCCGGGCGTATTGGCTGGTGAGTTTTTTGGGGATTCATTTTGCGCCGACGGCCTGGGTGTATCTGGGGTGCCTCGCGCTGTATCCCGCGCTTAGTTCTTCGCGGGCCTTTGGCGCTGTCGATCTGTTCGCGGCGATTGTCACTGCGGGCGCGATCGCGCTGGAGTGGATCTCGGATCGCCAACTGTGGCGGTTCCGCACGGCAAACGCGACGCCGGGCGCGATTATGAAGTCGAGGTTGTGGAAGTACAGCCGGCATCCGAATTATCTGGGCGAGGTTTTGTTTTGGTGGGGGCTGTTTCTTTGCGGACTTGGCGCGAACCCTGACGCGTGGTGGACGCTCGCGGGGCCGGTCGGCATTACCCTCCTTTTTGTGTTCATCAGCATCCCGATGATCGACAAGCGGCACCTCGCGCGGCGGCCGGAGTACGCGGAGCATGTGCGGACGACTTCGGCGCTGATGCTGCTTCCGCCGCGACGCTGAGGGGCGTCGTCCGCAGATGGCGCAGATGTACGCAGACGGACTTCTGCGCGGCTGGGGATCTCGCCGGAGTTTTGGGACGGGTACTGTCGCGTCTCCGGTGGAATGAATCTCGACGGTCGGCCCTCCTCTCCCCTGCTCTCTCGGTGTGTCTTCATATATATGTGCGCGTTTGTTGCAGTGGGCGGGAAAAAGCGTGGTTGCGAAACAAGGTTATTTATTGATTTGATGGATTTTATATTCCAATTTGGTCCGCTATTTGGTGTTATAACTTATGTTATAATCTTGAGCATAGGAAGAATAGGAAGTATGGGAGGTATGGGACCGATGTTGGTGATTGGGGTCCTTTGGAGGTGCTCTTGATGACGAAGCTGAAGGTGGTGACGATTGGGAATTCGGTGGGAGTGACTTTGCCGAAGGAAATCCTTGAGCGGCTGCGGGTGCAGAAGGGCGACGCGCTGTACGCGGTGGAGACGCCGAATGGGATTGAGTTGACGCCCTATGACCCCGAGTTCGCGCGGCAGATG
>VFKU01000532.1 GCA_009885415.1 Rhodothermota bacterium | reverse complement strand
TCCACATGGTCCGGAGCGGTCCCGCCGGGATGGTGACAGGGCATACAGCGCTGGATAAAGATGGGCCGGATGTCCGTGCTCCACGTCACGTCCGTCGTAATGCGCGTATGTGCCTCGGCGCGCTCGAAGATCGGCAGGTTGGCGATGAGCGCGCCGGCCGCGGCGAGCAGCGCGGAAAGGAAAATGCGATGGCGGGTAGACACTCTTGGACTCATGTTCGGAGGATTCCAGGTCTTCAACCAGTAGAAAACCCGATTCTACCGGCGGGAGTTCCCCCGATTCACGCTGGCGGGCAGAAAACTTCTACGACGCGGCCGCGAGGGGCTCTTCCGCAGGCCCTTCAACAGGCTCTTCCGCGATGAAGTTGCCAACGCACACATAACGGGCCGCCCGGCCGGCCGTCGCTGCAACTACACACGATCCACCCTTCGGGACCTCTCCGGCGGGCAGGGTCAAATACGCCGGATCGGCCCACAGCCGCGCGGAGGTCTCAAATCGGCCTTCCACCGCGATACGGTGCGCGGCCGAGTCTCCGGCGTCGATGCGCATCTGGTACTTTCCCCACACTACTTCGCGGGCCTGATCAAAAATCTGCTGCAAGCGTGTCGTCTCTTCTTTGAGCTTCCTCGCCTGCGCCAATCGCGCTTCGACGGTCCGGGCCATCAGCACCACAAGCGGAGCTTTCACTCGTTCTTGCAGCCGGACGTTAGGCGTTTTTTCTCCGGCGTGTTGCATAATCCGCCGCAAGGTCAACACCCTCGAGCGCGTCCCGACACCCTCCTCAAACAATTCTGTCGCCTGCATGGATTTTCGAATGCGGTCGCGCCCTTGGCGGACCGTCTCTTCCAGCACCGTGTATTCACGCTGCCACAACTGCAACCTCTCTCCAATATGCGAGAGCGCACTATGCGTCAAGCGCCGGCCGCTTCGCAGGTGTTGGCGCGACTGCACCACATCATCATACGATGCCTGCGTCTGGGCATCGCCGGGGTTCTCGTTGAGAATCTCTTTCAACTCGGTGTCGAGCCGATCCATGAATCCATGATCGGGCCCCGGGGCCGCGTTCCCGTCTCCCGGCGCGTCCTCCATCTTCGCTTCGGCCTCTGCGAAAAGCGCGCGCAGACCCAGAAGCACGCGATTGAGCATCTTCAGGCGCCGCTGCGCCGCGAGGATTTCCTCGGCCACGTGGCCCGCCGCGTCACCGGCCAATATATAGGTCAGCGCCGTCTCCGCCGAGTCCTCGGCCTCTTTGAGCGCCAATTGCAACTGCTGACTCACATACTGCAACTCGGCCCGGCAACGCAGCGCATGGCTTACGTCGACCGTCATCGCCTTGCCGGGGTCTTCGCCGTAGTCCTTGCAAGACAGGCTCCGGCGAAACACCAAGTCCAACGTCGCCTCCGGCGTGCTGCGGAACGCACCCGCTTCGACCGACTGCGACGTATGAATCTCTCCGCCCTCGATGCACTCGCCGACCTTCACGGTCGGCGCGAAAAAACGGCTGCGCGTGCTTCGCTCCGCCACCCTGATCGTGTTCCCCGCAAACACCAGCTTCGCGCGATGACTGCGGCGGCAATGGACCCAGCCCCGCTTGGCGACCACAAAGGCGCCGTCCACAATGTTTCTCGCGCGGACATCGCCATTGCGGCTAATGACTACACCCGATAAGTTCTCCAAGACCTCGCAGTTCCCGCTCACTGCGATCCGACCCAGCACAAAACCGTCCACAACACACGCGCCGTTCTCCACCACCAGCGTCGTTCCTTCGGGCACGTCGCCGAGCACGCGCACATGGCCATTGTGCGCCATCACCGGACCGCGCGAGGGCAACTCCAGCCCCGCGAAACGGCTGATCTCGCGCGGCGGCGCGGCCAGGATGTCCTGCGAACGCACGACCAGTAGCCGCGCCGACAGCGTCGGCGTGCCAACCACCGCGGGCGTGCTGGCCCGGCGCGCGGCGATGCGCGCGCGGCGCGGCGCGATAATCTTCCGCACGCGCTCGAAAGTCGCCGGGTTCTGCGCCGCATGGGCGAAACCATAGACTGTCTCGATCAGATCGAGTTCGTCCCGGCTCATCGTGTCCACGTGATCGCCTTCGAGACGATCGATCAACTCCCGAAGCAGCGTCTGGCTGCGTCGCCCTTCGGACTGCCGAGACGACACTTCGGAAAGCGCCAGCCATTGCTGAATCCGGGCCGTCAGAGAATCCAGCCCCGCCGGCGGATTTTGTCCCGCGCCGCGGTTGCTCAGCCACACCTGACACAACGCAGCATCCTGAATACCCAAAGACCCGAGGGCCTCGTCCGGGAGCGAGAGCACGTGCTCCACCAGACGGCGAATGCTGTCGTGTGTGGCGATGATCCCCCCTCGAAAAACCGACTGTCGGAGCACACCCGCGCGACCCCTGTCGGTTTCCCCCTGATACCTAGTCTATTGTGATGCAGAGTCTTCGCCAATGGCAAGGCGAAGGATAGACGCGCTAAATCAGGCCGATCCGCTTCATGTCGCCACGGAGCGCGCTCTTCTCTTTCGCGCTCAGCTCGCGCTGCGGCGGACGCACAAACCCCGTATCGTGCCCGAGCAAGCGCAGCGCCTCTTTGTAGGTCGAAATTTTGGCCCCGCCGCCGAGGATCTCGGTCACTTCGTTCAGCCGGCGTTGCGTGGCCAGCGCGCGTTCGAGTTTGCCCTTCTTCACGTCATTGAAAATAGAAAGAAACAGCTCCGGCACGACGTTCGCCGTCAGCGCCACGGACCCCGCCGCCCCGGTCAGATAGGCCTGGTACGAAAACTCGTCCGCGCCGTTGATGACCGTGAACCCCTTGGGCGCGCCGGCGATCACGCGGCTGAGGTGCGCGATGTCCCCGCTGCTGTCCTTCATGCCGACAATCGATCCGACATCCTTCGCCAGGCGGAAGATGAGTTCGGGCGAAAGCGAGTTTCCCGTGTAGCGCGGGATGTTGTACAAGAGCAGCGGCATCTCGGGGACCGCCTTCGCCACGAGGGCGAAGTGGCCGTAGAGCGCTTCGTCGTCGTAACGGTAAAAGCCCGGCGTGTAGACGCTGACCGCGTGTGCGCCGATCTCCAGCGCGTGCCGCGTCAAGTCGATGGTCCCCGGCACGTCGAGGCAGCCGGCCTGCACCACTACCTTGATCTGCCGGCCGACCGCGTCCATCAGCACACAGGCGAGTTGCTTGCGCTCTTCGAGCGACATCAGCAGGCCCTCGCCGCTCGAGCCCGCCATGAAAATCCCGTGCACGCCGCGCCGCGCGAGCTCCTCCGCCCAAGCCGCCGCCTTATCGAAATCTATCTCGTGCCCGCCGCGCTTGAACGGCGTAAGAATCGCAGGCACGATGCCTTCCAGCTTGAACTTCATCGCCCACTCGCCCTCCACCATTCCACGAACGCCCACAGGAGCCACGAGGGTACGTTTTGATACGGTAATGCTTCAAGAATTACAGGATTCAGACACTCGCCAATGCGCAAGATCGCGATCACGATTCATTCGCCCACGCTGGCCCTCCTGCTGGCAAACGCTGCCGCACTGCTCACCGCCTGGGCCGCGGGATGGGGCCTGGGCGAGCT
>VFKU01000772.1 GCA_009885415.1 Rhodothermota bacterium | reverse complement strand
GTGGCATGGGCGGCCCGCCCCCATGCGCCCGGTTCAACATGTTACCCATGTGCCCGGCCGTACAGGCCCAACAGCCAGCTCTCTTCCGAAGCGCCCTGCGATCTTGCTAAGATGCCGCCGATACAACACGGAGTCCCACCAGTGGCCCTAATCGATCGCCTCGAAACTTGGCGTGATCAACTCTTCGACGCCACCGGTCGCCTCACCCGCCGGTGGATGCCCGACTTGGCACCCCGCGCCGATCGCGGCAAGCACCGCGAAGCCGTCGCCACCCTCGAACGCGGTCGCAAGATCTACAACGCCAAAAACTACCCCCGCGCCGAGGAGCTTTTCCGCAAGGCCATCCTCGAAGACGAGTCCTACGCCAAAGCCCACTATTACCTCGGCCTAGCCCTCTACAAACAGAACGACTCCCAAGGCGCCGTCCGCGCCTGGACCCGCGCCACACAAGTCGATCCCGCCGGCTCGATGGGCCTCAAAGCCGCCCGGAAGCTCAACTACGTCCAAAAGGGCCTCAGCCGCACCGTCAGCGAGCTCGAAAGTCGGGTCAAGAAGAAATAAATCGCATAACATCAATAACTTCAAGTAGTTACAGAAAATTGTTATCGAAATAGCACATTTTTCATTGAAATTCCCCGCCACCCGTGTTATCGTCCTGTCAGGCTGCAAGAACAAAAGGAGTAGAGTAACCCGCTAAAGGTTCTCGGCATGCCTGCCGATATACTTGGATAGCGGAAGGGCGTAGTGCCACCGGCACGATTGAAGGAGTTCCAACCATGGTAGGAATCCAAGGGATAGGGGGCCCGCAAGAGCCCCGCCCCGATCGGCCCTCCAGCGTTCGGGACAATCGGCCCAGCCCCTCCACTGACCAAGACACCGCTTCCGACGGGGTTGTCATCAGCAGCGGGGCGCAAGCCGCCGCCGCCCTGACCCAAACCCTGAAAGTCCGGCCGGATCAAGAAGTCCGCACCGAACGCGTCGAAGCGGCCCGGCAGGCCATCGAGCGAGGCAACTACCGGAACTCGGACGTCGTCAAGGTCGTCGCGGAGCGCATTAGCCGGTTGCTCTAGGGGCTTCGGCTCCAGGGCATCTATGCTTCTAAAAGTACCGACCCGTGTATTCTGCGTGCTGCTCATCGGCGCCGCCACCTGCGGCAGCGCGCCTCGTTTTGAGCCCAGCGCCACCGCCTCCGGCCGCGCCCACTCCGTCTCCACCGGCGTCGCCTCCTGGTACGGCCCCGGCTTCGAAGGCAACGCCACCGCCTCCGGCGAACGATTCAATTCCAGCCGCCTCACCGCCGCCCACCGCTCTCTGCCCTTCGGTACCCTCGTCCGCGTGACCAACCTCCAGAACAGCCGCAGCGTCGACGTCCGCATCAACGACCGCGGCCCCTTCAAAAAAGGCCGCGTCATAGACCTCTCCAAAGCCGCCGCACGCGAAATCGGCATGATCGACGCCGGCATCGGCAAAGTCGAGCTACGCGTCCTCAGCCTCCCCGGAAACTGACCCAACCCCTTCGCATCGCTACACCCTGCTCCAATAGATTGACCCCACTCCACCCGCGAGCTACGCTCGAACGATCTGCGATTCGATTGGACCCGCCCATGACGCGCGCGTGCATCCTCTCCAAGCGTGAAGGACTTCGGTGTCTCCAGCGCCAACTCGAAATGCTCGCCGGAGCCTCTTCAGATTCCACCAACGCTGACGCCGTCCATGACCTCCGCGTTGCCTGCCGCCGCGGACGCGTAATGCTGGCCGAGTTCAAGAAAAACTTCCCCCCGACCGCGCGCCGTGCCGCTCGAAAGCGCCTGCGCAAGGCCGGACGCCGCCTCGGCTGCGTCCGCGAACTTGACGTCTCCCTCTCGCTCCTGGATCGCTGGGCGAACTCGGACCTGGCAAGGGCCGCCGCACTCACCGAAGTCCGGCGCTACCTCGAAACCGAGCGGACGGCCGCGCAGCCAAAGCTAGAATCCGCTGCCCAACAGGTGTCAGGAACCGATTTCACGACGACCCGCACCCGACTCGAAGCCGGTTTTCGGCCCTCCACGGACTGTCACCTGCGCCTCGCGCGCATACGCCTCGCCAAACGCCTCAAGCGACTCAATCAGCAATACCGAATATGGCGGAAAACGCGCGCGGACGAAGACCTCCATCTGCTCCGCATCCGTTTCAAGGCGCTGCGCTACTCACTCGAGGTCCACCGCGGGTTGTATGGAAACCGCGCGACGCATTTCCTGGGCGTACTCGTCGCCGCGCAAGACGCCCTCGGCCAATGGAACGACTACCGCCATCTCCTCGCCCACGTTCGCGAAACCGCCGCAGATGCAAACGCCACTCCCAAAACCTCCAAGAGCCTCGCGGAGCTTGACGCCGCGATCGAAGCCGATCTGACCGCCTGCGTGGCTGCGATCGAATCGCAACTGCGCCCCTTCTTCACCAAGGATGAGTCCCGCCGCCACGAAAAACTGATCGCCTCGCCAAAACGGCCTTGCTGCCGGGGCGCGCGATAAAACCCGATGCGAACGCTCGTCGTCCACACCGGCGCCATCGGCGACTTCCTCCTCGCCTGCCCCGCACTGACTGAACTTTCCCGCACCTCTACTCTCGAACTCGCCGGAGATCCCGCCCGCCTAGAACTCGCCGTCGCCTCGGGCATCGCGCACGGCACGCACAGCCTCGACGAGATCGAGTTTCACACCCTCTTTGGTGATCCCTCCGAGAAGCTGAAAAAAATCTTGCGCGACTTCGACCGGATCATCGTCTGGATGCGCGACCCCGACGGCGCCCTCCGCCGCGCCCTCACCAGCTGCAGCGCAGCGCGCATAGACGTCTTCCCCGGCCTACCCGACGCTCAATGGACTCGCCACGCAAGCGAGTATTACGCCGAGTGTCTCGGCTTCTCCAGACTCCCGCCGCTCCGCTTAGACATCGCGCCCGCAGGCGCCCCGCTCGATATCGTGATCCACCCCGGCAGCGGCAGCCCCACAAAAAATTGGCCACTCAAAAACTTCCGCGAAGTCGCCGCCGCGTTCGTCGCGCAAGGCCGTCGCGTGACCTGGTGCGCCGGTCCGGCGGAGGAAGAACGCGACGGCCTCTCCCCTCAACACGACGATACTCTGCGCGGCCTATCGCTCATCGATCTCGCCCAACGCCTCGCCACCGCCCGCCTCTACCTCGGCAACGACTCCGGCATCACCCATCTCGCCGCCGCGCTCGGCCTC
>VFKU01000237.1 GCA_009885415.1 Rhodothermota bacterium | reverse complement strand
TGGCCCAGTGCGCGACGTAGAGCGGTGCTTTGGGCGGCTCACCTTGGAGCACCTCTTCGACGGCGTAGGCGTAAACCGTGAGCGATTGCGTGTACGGTGCGAGGTCTTCGACGCTGATGGTCTCGGACCGGGCGATACGCTTCGCGCGAACGACGAGCGCGGGACCGCGTTTTTGCGCCGCAGCGCTTTCCTGCGCGGCGGCGGCCAGCGCTTGGACCGCGTCGACCGTGAGCGGAGCGGCGTAGGCCGCGAGCGCGTCGATGCGGCCCCGCCAGCCCGGCGCGGCGAAGGTGCCGCTGCCGACCAGCAACTCCGTGGCGGGGGCTGCGGTGGAAACGTCTTCAGATACCGAAGCGTTGGCAACTTTCTGTCCGTTGAAGTACAGGGTATCGCCCGAGGATTGCTGCACGATCGTGAGATGCGCAGGCGACCCGGGGGCAATTGCCCCCAGCAAGGTACAATTTTTCTCCGAGCGAATGAACAAGTCCTTGCCGTGTTGGAAGATCGTGAAACCGGCGCGTTCCGCGATTTTCGGAACGACCAGGATATTTTCCGGCGCAGCCGTTTCGTGATCAGCCGCGAGCGTCAGGATCCAAGTGGCCGCGTCTGCGCCCGACCAGGCCGGGCCGAGCGATCCCGCCACTCCTTCCGCGACGAAGGCGCCGCCAGCAGCCAGGAGACTCCCAAAACGATCCACACGTGCGCGCCCCTTCGGCGTGAACTCGGCGCGCGTGTCCGTCTCGCCGCCGGGACCCGGCAGGTGAAAGGTCGCCTTGCCCGCCGCGACGACGAAGGCCGGCGTCGCAGCGGTCTCGGCGCTGTGCGCCGGCACTGCAAATGCGAAGAGGGCGAAGGTCACGAGGACGGACAACGGTCGCACGTATTGGCGCAGGTGAGTTTTTTCTTGGCAAGTTTCGTGGGTGTTCATAGGCATGTAGTCAGGCTTTCGCGCGCGGCGCGGCGCCGTCGTATCCGAGAAGGGCCAATTCTTCGCGGAGTTTCGTGTGGACCTGATCGACCAGCGGCGCGTACTGCGCGTAGTGTTTTTCCCAGCCGCGGACAACGCCCCGCTCGCGGCCACCGCTGTCGCCGTAGAGGGATATTTTGTGTTGCAGGGCCTCACGGGCGAGCTCGCAGTCCAGCGCGAGGAAATCGAAGAGACGCTGGAAAGTGGCTTGGGGTTGGGTCAGGAGATCTTCGTAGCGCAATTGCAGAATCTCGATGCCGTTGGGCG
>VFKU01000437.1 GCA_009885415.1 Rhodothermota bacterium | reverse complement strand
TGAGTTGTCGTACCGCAAGCTTGAGTTGTCGCACCGCAAGCTTGAGTTGCCACGCCGCAGACTTGAATTGCCGCGACTCAGACTTGAGTCGCCGCGACTCGTATGTGTTTAGCGCCGTATTTGGCTATGGGGCTCTGGCTGGATGCAGGGGAATGCGCTCCGCGACAAACTGGATGAAAGAGGTGCCTTGTTGCCGGCAGGTGGCCGCCATCGAAGCGAGCACCTGCCATGCTTGGGCGCCCTTGGAAGTCTTGTTGCCACAGGATAGCTTGCGGGCAATGACCGCCGGGCGCAGTTGCCGCTCGGCCAGGTTGTTCGTCGCAGGGACATCGGCCCGTTCCAGGAAGGTGAACAGATGATCGCGCTGTTTCCAAAGACGCATCCGCACTTTTTCCTCCTGCCGCTGCGCCCGTGGGCTGTCGAGCAGTGCGGCGGCGCGTAAACGCAAATTGCGCAGGCAGACTTCAAAGCGCTCTGGTTGCGCTGTGCCTTGCAGGGCTTTGAGCCAGAGGGCCGTGCGCAGCAACGCCTGCACCTGGAGCAAATAACCCTCTCCGCTTTGGGGATGGGCCTGGCAGGCTTCCGCAACGGCCTTGAGGTGGTGGCTGTAACATTTTTGTTGCAGGGGATTGAGGTCGTCATAAATGGCCAGGCAATCGCTGACCAGCACTCCGGCAAACTTTTCTGCCAGCACCTCCCTCGCCACTGCGGCGGCGCGGCTTTGGACCACGACGTAAAAGGTCAGGGCCGGGGTGGTGAACACCCATAACCACCATCCCGGTCCGCCGACCCACCAACTGGTTTCATCGGCATGCACCACCGCGCTCTGGCGCAATTGCACCGCCAACTGGTCGTAGTCGGGCTGGAGTTTGCGACTGGCTCGCTGCACCAGCAAAGCCAATCCTCCCGCCGTTAATTTCAACCCGAAATGATCGTGCAGAACCGCCACGGTCTTGCGCATGCTCAGGCCCTTGGCTTTGTTCAGATCACAGGCCAAGCCCAGCGCTCGGGGGCCCAACTGAACGCCTGCGGCTCCCGTAGCCCGGCTGACCTGCAACGGATGCGTCGAGCCAACCTCGCACTGGCAGTGTTCACACCAGCCTTCTTGGGTAATCAATTGGGTCACGCGCGGGCGCACCAGCGGAATCTCCTCGATGTATTGAGTCAGCGAGCGTTTCTCCCCAACCGGCCCCGCACAGTGCGGACAGCATGGCAGGTCCACCCGGATTTGTTCATCCACCTGCTCGGGCTTGGGCCGGTAAAATCCCGCGTGGCCCGCTCGGCGCCCCGGCCGCGCCGGCTGCGGGCTGCGCTGCTGTTCGGGACGGCGGAAAGGCGCGGCCTGACGGTGAGCTTGCCGCCGCAACTCTTCCAATTGCTCGTCTTGTTTGCTGATTTGAGCGCGGGCCGCCTCCAACTCCCTGTGCAAGCCCACGTTCTCCAAGGTCAGGTGCAAGATGTGCTCCACCGCCCACTGACCTGGCTCTCCCAAGCGCTCCAGCTCTTGCAGACGTTGGGGCGTGCTCATGAGCTGGCTGGGGCGCACAAGTGCTCCCGGAACCGCGCGGCCAGCGGCAGCAGGTAAACATCCTTGCGCGCAGCCGGGCGCAAATGCTGGGGATCATTGCGCGTGCGGCCTTGCGTCTGGCCCACCTTGATCCAGTTGGCCGCCCGATAGCAGGTGCCGGAGAAGCGTTCCGTTTCCACGAACGTTTCCACCAGCCACAGCGGCAGGCCATGGCGTGCCGGCCAATCCACGCGCAAACGCCGCACCGCCTGGGCCAACAAATGGCTGGCCAAGTGAGGGGTTTGAATCCAGGGCAAAATCAAAAACCGGCTGTTATTGGCCAGATGCGCCAAACGGCTTGGCCGTTGCGAGGCCGACCAGCCGATAAACTCGTCGCGCGCGGCCACCTTCCAGGAGGCGGAGCCAAAGAGCAGGCAAGCCACATCCTGACCTTGGCCGTCCCGCACCAGATAATGAATCTGCCCCAGCGCGTCGGGATAACCCAGATAATGATGCTCCGCCAGATAGCGCGCCACCGCCACGCGTTCGGGCTGCCCCGGTTGGGCCTGGTGCCAGGAAAGGGGCAGCAGCTGGGAAAAAAGCCGCGGCTGCTTCGCCGCTCGGGCCAGCAAATCCAAGTTCCCCTGCGCCGCCCAGCCCAAGGCACGGGGAGTTTGGCGTCCGCCTCGGCGCTGCCGCGCGGGCAACCGAATCAGTCCGCGCGCTTCCAACCGGTTGAGCAGATCGCGCGCGGCGATATCCTTCAACTGGCCGGTGGGCGTGCGCCAATCCCAATCCCGCGCCAACTCTTCGGAAAGCCGGCGCCGACTCCACTCCGGATGGAATCCCAGCCATCCCCGAATCTGGTCCAATTCTGCAGAACCAACTTCTCGTCCACGAATACGCAACGCTTTGGTCACACTCCAACAATGACCAAAATGAAAATCGGACGCCAGCCTTTTTTACAACGCTAAACACATACCCGACTAACGTCGGCGCACGAGAAGCACGGGCAACGGGAACCGCAGTTCACCCTTGCGCGCCTTGTTCAGCTTGCCGCCCTGGAGGCGCCCGCGCAGAAAATGCAGCTCGGCCTG
>VFKU01000249.1 GCA_009885415.1 Rhodothermota bacterium | reverse complement strand
TCCACGTCGCGAGCCAGCAGCTCGTCCCATTCCCGAGCCCAGATGACCTTGATGACGTTCCAGCCCGCGCCGCGGAAATTGGCTTCGAGTTCCTGGATGATTTTTCCGTTGCCGCGGACGGGACCGTCGAGCCGCTGCAGGTTGCAGTTGATCACGAAGATGAGGTTGTCGAGTTTCTCACGCGCGGCGAGCGCGATCGAGCCGAGACTCTCGGGCTCATCCGTTTCGCCGTCGCCGAGGAAGGCCCATACTTTCTTGTCGTTGCGTTCGGTTAGCCCGCGATCCTGCAAATAGCGCATGAAGCGCGCGTGATAGATGGCCATGATCGGCCCGAGACCCATGGAGACGGTGGGGAACTGCCAGAAATCGGGCATGAGGCGCGGGTGAGGATACGACGAGAGGCCGCCCTCCGGTGCGAGTTCACGGCGGAAATTTTCGAGCTTGCTCTCGGGCAGGCGGCCTTCGAGGAAGGCGCGTGCGTAGATGCCAGGCGAGGCGTGGCCCTGGAAATAGACGCAGTCGCCGCCGCATTCGTGGGCGGGGCCGCGGAAGAAATGGTGAAAGCCGACCTCGTAGAGCGTGGCGGCAGACGCGTAAGTCGAGATGTGCCCGCCGATGCCGTCCGAGTGTTTGTTCGCACGGACGACCATGGCCATGGCGTTCCATCGGATCATGCTGCGGATGCGCCGCTCGACTTCGAGGTTGCCGGGGTATTGCGGCTGGGTCTCGACGGGGATGGTGTTGATGTAGGGCGTGTTCGCCGTGAAAGGCAGGCGGATGCCGCTGGTGTGTGCGCGAGTCTGCAACATGCGCAGAAGATAGCGGACGCGCTCGGGCGTCTCACGGCGAATAACATCGTCCAACGAGTCGAGCCACTCGCGGGCTTCGGCTTCCTGCTCCGCCGTGGGGCGGAAATCGTCCTTCAACGCGGGTCTCCTGCCTGGCGGGGGAAGGAGCGGCGCGGGGCCGGCTCCCCCCTTGGGCCGGGCGCGTATCTCGATGCGGCAGAATTGTATGATATTCGCGCCAGACGGGCAAGAAATGCGGCTGTTAATCGTATCGTGCGGCGTGGCCCGGCTCGATTCGAATGGGCCGGACGCCGTGAAGGGGCGTAAACCGCCGAGTAAGACCTTGCAATGAACTTTGGTGTAGGGAGGGCGGTCGACTAAACCGATCGGCGCGCCCGTGCATCGGATAGTTGGGAAACTGTTGATCGATAAAGGAGCGTAACCATGCTTCGGTTATTTCTCGCAACATTTGTGGTGGCCGGTGGAGCTTTGTCTGCCGCTGGCGCGGGGGCGGAGGCACCGACCGTTTGGATCGGCCACGCCGACCGGAACGGCACGTCGCTGACATTCCAGGTGCGCCTCTACGCAGGCGAGCCGATGACGGGAGCCCTGGACATGCCGGAATTCGCGATGCTCGGCCTGCCGCTGAACGACTCGAAGCGCCGGGGCGACAAGATGACGCTGGGATTTGGCAATGGGCGCATCAGTCACCTCCTCGAAGGCACGATGAAAAACGGCCGCTTTGAGGGGACGTTTCACTGGTCGCAGAGTAACTTCTCGTGCCCGTTCGTGCTCGAGGAGAAACCCGACCCGCGTCCCTACACGACCGAGGAAATCACGTTTGCGAATGGAGACGTGACGCTGGGCGGGACCGCGTTTTTCCCGAAGTCGCCGGGGCCGCATCCGGCGATTGTGATGGTGGACGGCTCGGGCGACACGGTGCGGTGGAAGCCCGAGGGGCACGCGGATTTTTTCGCGCGGCGCGGTATGGCGACGCTGATCTACGACAAGCGCGGGTGCGGGAAATCGACGGGAAATTGGCGCGAGGTCGGCTTCGAGCCGCTGGCGCAGGATGCCTTGGCGGGGCTGCGTCTCTTGCGAGCGCGCAAGGAGGTCGATCCGAAGCGCTGCGGGTTCTGGGGCATCAGCCAGGCGGGGTGGATCATGCCGCTGGCGGCGTCGCTCGCGCCGGAGGACGTGGCGTTTATCTTGACGGCGTCGGGGCCGGCAGTCTCGGTGAAGGAGGAAGGGAAATACGACTACCTGGTGCGGCTGCGCGACGCGGGGTACACGGGCGACGACCTCGCGATGGCGGACAAGGTTCTCGAGATGGATCATCAGGTGACGATGACGGGGCAGGGGTATGAGGAGTTGAGGAAACTGGTGGTCGAGGCGCACGAGAAGCCGTGGTGGAAGACCTTCGAATTCCAGCTTACTCCTAACGGCGCGCGGGCCTTTCCTAAATTGATCGGTGGCTTCGACCCTCGGCCGGTCCTCGAAAAAATAGCCACGCCGATTCTGTGGATGTACGGCTCGGCGGACAAGAGCGTCGAGCCGTCGCGGAGCATCGCGATCCTGAACGAAATCACGGCACAGACGCCCAAGCCGTGGACCGTCAAAACCTTCGAGGGCGCCGACCACGGCCTGCGCCTTCCTCACGGCGCCTCGCTCCCCTTCCCGCATCAACCCTATGCCTCGGGCTACTGGGACACGATGGC
>VFKU01000425.1 GCA_009885415.1 Rhodothermota bacterium | reverse complement strand
CGTTGATCGTCACCTCGACCTGCGAGGCCTCCGGCGCCGCGGGGTCGAAACTGAAGGTCCCGCTGAAGTCGGTGAACTGGCCATACGTGTAACTCGCGCCCATGTGCTTGACCTTGAACAAGGCGAAAGAGTGCACCTTGTCAATTGTGAAATCCGCCCCGAAGGCCGTCCCACATACCCCTAATCCTGCGACGCACGTGCTCATCCAGATCGACTTCAAGCTCATGACCGATTTCTCCCGATGGTGGTTGCCCTATCGCTTGTAAACACCGTTTACTTAGCGAAAAGTTCCGAAGGATTGAAGTATTCGTTTGTTCATGCCGCGCCGGCCAGCAACAAGGCCCCGGCGAGCACGACGTCCTCGCCGAGCTGCGCAGGCACGATTTGGTAACGGCCGCGATACGGTTCGAAGACGTAGCGCTCGACCTGCCGCCGGAGCGGCGCTAACAATACTTCGCCGAGCAGACCGACACCGCCACCGATGGCGAAGCGTTCGGGATGCACGAGGGTGATCGCGTTCGAGACCGCCCACGCGAGTCGATCGGCCAGACCGTCGATCACTTCGACTGACGCGGCGTCCCCGCGCGCGGCGGCTTGCCCGGCGAGGGCGCAGGTGATATTTCCGGATTTTCCGCCGCACAACTCGTGCAGCGGCGTCCCCGCACGTAACGGTATGGCTTGAAGTTGACGTTCAACAGACCATCCGCTGCAGCGGTCCTCGAGTTTCACCAAGTGCAGCGCGCCGTCCTCGCCGATTTCGCCGATGCGCGTGTGGCCCATTTCAAAGGCGCCGATGCCCTGGCCGTCGTGGAGTTTGCCGTCGAGGATGAGTGCGCCGCCGATGCCGCTGCCGACGTTCATGTAGCAGAAGGTGCGCGTGCCGGCGCCGGAGCCACGCCGGTACTCCGCCCAGCCGGCGGCATTCGAATCGTTCGCAATCGTGGTGGGTAATCCGACTTTTTCCGCGAACCAGTCCCTCAACGGGAAGTCGTCCCAACCACCGACTTGGTGCGACTTCAATACGCGCCCCTGCGGTGTATCGATCGGTCCGCCGAAACCGACGCCGATGCAATCGACGCCGCCGCCGAATTTCTTCGATTCCTCTCGGAGTTCGGCCATTGCGCCCGGGAACCACGAAAGAATCTGCGCGGCATCGGCGCCCTTCGGCACACTCGCCCGCCGCCGCGCGAGAATCGTCCCGTCGGCGCAGCCGAGGGCGGCCTGGAGTTTGGTGCCGCCGATTTCGGCCGCGAGGATCAGCCCGCTCATCGCCCGGACTCGATCACGACCTTTTCGTCAAACACCGCGTGGTACACGGTCGAGCGTTCGTTCGCGGTGTAGACGACGTGGATCAGGCCGTCGCTCGCTTGGAGCGCGACTGGATACGCGAAATCGAGCTTGCCCTCGGCTAGGTTGATGCGGTGCGGATAGGTCGTGTCGTTGTCGGTCGAGACCGCCACGGTCAAGGGGTCACGCTCATTCATGCTGTCGTTGAAGACCAGCAGCAGGTGGCCGTTCTTCAGCTTGATAAAGTCCGTCGCGGCGTTCGGATTCGGAAATTTCGAGTCTTTCCCGCGGGACCAGGTCCGTCCACCGTCGCGCGATTCGGCGCGCACGAGCCAGCCGTCGGTCACTGGCTCGTAGCCGCCGCCCCGCCGTGAATAACTGATCAAGTAATCGTCCGTGATCTGCACGGGCGTCGGCTGCAAATTTCCTTGGCGCGAGTAGATGCGGGTCGTCGGGGTCCACTGGTGCGTCTTCGGGCTGTACCGCAGGAAGAGCGAGGAGGTCCGCGCTCCGACGATTTCGCGGTCCGCGCCGGTCTCGTGGTAGACGCCGAGGAGGTAGTCGCCGTCGTTCAAGAGAATCGGCCGCGAGCGCACCATCATTCCCGGTTCGAAGGCGAGCACGAGCGAATCGCTCCAGGTCTGCGCGGCATCCTTCGAAATCTTGGCCAGAATGCGAGACGAGGACCAGGTGTCGCCGTAACGCTGCACGTAGAAAAGCCAGACCACGCCGTCCGGTGCCTGCCAGACGACGGGGTTGCCCTCGCCGAGAAAGGGCGTGTCCGCGATGACCACCGGCGTCGTCCATGCGGCGGCGTCTTTCGCTTTGCGCATGCCCCACACTTTGCTTTCGTCTTCGTACTCGCCGCCGCCGCCGTAGTACGACAGGTAGAGGTCGCCGTTGGTCAGTTCGGTGAAGGAGGCGGGGTGCTTGTATTTCCCCGGGAACTCCGGGCCGATGACGGTTTCAACCTGAATAGCGGCGGGCACCACGCCCAAAACAAAGTTCGCGAGGACAAGAAGGTTCACGAGTGAAGTCAGCATAGGCCCAGCATAAACGATTTCACCCCGGCCCGCTCAACTCGCGGTGGCGATCACTTCGGCGGGGCGGGCGGCGTGCTTGAGGACGTGAGGCCCGCCAGCGATTCGCGGGTTCGCGGCTGATCGGGCTGCAATTCGAGCGAGCGGGTGTAGGCGTGCCGCGCGCGCTCGGTGTCGCCCACCGCTTCCGCGAGCGAACCGTCCAGGTTCCACGAGTAGACATCGCGATCGTCGATCGTCAGCGCGTGCTCGATCGCTGCGCGGGCCTCGGCGAGGAAGCCCGCGCGTACAGAGAGGCCCGCGAGCGCTCGGTACGCCGCCGCCGAATCGGACACGTGGGCCTGGCTCCGGCGAAACGCGAGATAGGCCTCACGGAAGCGCGCATCGAGGAACGCGGCGTCGGACGGGGGAATCGTCTGCAATTCGTTCAGGGTGGACTCGGCCGCGACCGGGTCGCCCAGCGCGAGGGCCGTGCACGCGGCGCCAATTTTCGCGCGAATCGCGGCGGCATCCGATGCCAATGCGGCCGCATATCTTTTTGACGCGATCTCGTAGGCGCCGTTTTTCCAACTGATGTCGCCCCGCGCGGTTTCGATTTCCGCCGGAGAGACCGTGCCGGGGTTCGTGCGGAGGATTGCCTCGGCGCGATCGAGCGGCTCGGCCGCGCGGCTGAGGTAGCGCCCGGCCGCGTCCACAAAATTGCGCCCCGCGCTATACCAGAGCTTGGCGTTTTCGGTACGTAACCCGGCTGCACGAAGATAGGCTTCGCCGGCCAGATCGGAGTCGCCCAGTTTTTCGACGAACTCCGCGAACTCGATCAAGACGTCAGGGTCGCGGCTGAGGTCGGCGCGAGCCGAGAGGTAACGGTCGCGCGCTGCGAAGAGTTGGTCCTGCGCGCGCTGTCCTTCGGCTTCGGCGTCATCCTGCTGGCCGGCGCGTTGCAATTCGAGGGCGTGGTTCATCCGGGCCTGGGCCGCGGTTGCTTCGCGGCGGGCGTCCTCGAGGGTCACGCGGGGCGCGCATGCGCCCAGCGCGATGCACAAGGAGAAACTCAGCAGGCTGGAGACGACGCGTCGATACATTCGACTAACTCGCGCTGCGGACTTCGGTCTGGTCGCCGGTGTCGGCGAGCACCATGGGCTCCTCGACCGACTCCGGGGCCGGCCAGAAATGTGCTTTGATGGCCGTGAGCAGCGGCCCGAAGGTTTTCTGGTCGACGGCGGAAATGGGGATGCCGTTGAAACGGCGAACCAGCGCGTCGACCGCTTCGGGCGTGCAGCGGTCGATCTTGTTCAGCACGACGACGCTGGCTTTTTGGCCCAAGTCCAGCTCGCCGAGCAGGCGGACGACTTCCTTGTGGTGCTCGTCGATCTCTGGGCTCGAGGCATCGAGCACATGCAGTAGCAGCGACGAGGGCTCGATTTCCTCGAAGGTGGTCTTGAAGGCCTCCATCAACTCGGGCGGGAGTTTCCGGATGAATCCCACCGTGTCGGTGATGATGATCTCGCGCTCCTCGGGAAAGCGAAGTCGCCGCGACACCGGATTCAGTGTGGCGAACATCTCCTGTTCAGCGCGTACGTCGCTCTTGGTGAGGTTGTTGAGTAACGTGGACTTGCCCGCGTTCGTGTAGCCGACAATGGACACCGTCGGCACTTCGCGCTCGGTTCGCCGGTGACGCCGCAGGCGTCGTCTCTCCCCCAGTTTCTCGACCTCGCGGTTAAGCTGCGTGATGCGGTCCTTCGCCCGGCGCTGATCGATCTCGAGTTTCGTTTCGCCCGGGCCGCGTCCGCCGATGCCGCCGGTCAGGCGCGACATGGCGGTGTGTTTCGCGCTCAGGAGCGGCAGCAGGTAGCGCAATTGCGCCAGCTCGACTTGGATTTTACCTTCGCGGGTCTCTGCGCGCTGCGCAAAGATGTCCAGAATCACCTGGGTCCGGTCGAGGATTTTCAGGTCGGTGATGTCCGCCAGGCCCTTGACCTGCGCCGGGGTGATGTTTAAATCGAAGACCAGTGCCTCCGCGCCGAGTTGCATCGCCTTGATCACGATTTCGCGCAGCTTGCCTTTGCCGACGATGTATTTCGGATCAATCCGCCGCCGCTGGACCTCGCGGTGCACGGCGTCGACGCCGGCGCTGTCGCACAACTCGCACATCTCCGAGACCGACTCGTCGATGGCCGTGCGGCTGCCTTCGGAGACGTGGACCACGACCGCCCGCAT
>VFKU01000938.1 GCA_009885415.1 Rhodothermota bacterium | reverse complement strand
TCCCAAGGTCTACTACCAGCCCATCCCGTGCATGCAGTGCGAAAACGCGCCTTGCGAAACGGTGTGCCCCGTCGGCGCCACGCAGCACAGCAAGGAAGGCCTGAACGACATGGTCTACAACCGCTGCGTGGGCACGCGCTACTGCGCGAACAACTGCCCCTACAAGGTGCGGCGCTTCAACTTCTATCATTACAGCCGGACCCCGCTCGGCATGCGCGGCAACCGCGAGTTCGTCTTCGGCATGGAGTACACGCACGTCAAGCCCGAGAGCCTTCGGCCGATGCGCAATCCCGACGTGACGGTGCGCTCCCGCGGCGTGATGGAGAAGTGCACGTACTGCGTGCAACGGATCAACTCGGCGCGCATCGATTCGAAGAAGAGCAGCGAGCCGATTCAGGACAGCGAGTGCGTGACCGCGTGCCAGCAGGCCTGCCCGGCCGGCGCCATCGTCTTCGGCAACATCCACAATCCGGAGAGCGAAGTCAGCCGCCGCAAGGCCAGCCACCGCAACTACTCGATCCTGGCGGACCTCAATACGCGGCCGCGCACGACCTATCTTGCGCGCGTGACCAATCCGAACCCGGAATTGACGCCAGCGAAACCCACGGAGTCGGAAGCCTAAACCATGGCCGATTCAACAATAACTAAAGACAAGCCGAAGATGGTCAACGCGGATCGGCCCGAACTCAAGCCGATCGAGCCGCTGGTACTCCAGCCGCAGACCTACGAGACGATCTCCGACACGATCGGATCGGTCATTCTCGAGAAGCCGCAGCCGCCGGGATGGTGGCTGTCCGTCGCGGGCGGGTTCTTCTTCGTGTGCGTGCTCGGCCTGTCGATCACGTACCTCTTCGTCGAGGGCACAGGCATCTGGGGTATCAACCAGCCGGTCGGCTGGGGCTTCGCGATTATCAACCTGGTCTGGTGGATCGGTATCGGCCACGCCGGCACGCTGATTTCGGCGATCCTGCTCCTGCTTCGGCAGGACTGGCGCAACGCGATCAACCGTTTCGCCGAAGCGATGACAATCTTCGCCGTGGCGTGCGCCGCGATGTTCCCATTACTCCACGCGGGACGGCCCTGGGTGATTTTCTTCATCCTGCCCTACCCGAACACGCTGGCGCTCTGGCCGAACTTCCGCAGCCCGCTCGCGTGGGACGTCTTCGCGATCTCGACCTACGGATCAGTCTCGCTCTTGTTCTGGTATCTTGGCCTCATACCCGACTTCGCGATGTTGCGCGATCGCGCGAAGAACCGCGCAGTGAAGATCACCTACGGCATCATCTCGCTCGGCTGGCGCGGATCCGCCAAGCACTGGCTGCGCTACGAGATGGCCTCGCTACTGCTGGCGGGCCTCTCGACGCCGCTCGTGGTCAGCGTGCACAGCATTATCAGCTTCGACTTCTCGATCGGCATCGTGCCCGGCTGGCACACGACGATTTTCCCGCCCTACTTCGTCGCGGGCGCGATTTACGCCGGCTTCGCCATGGTGCTTACGATCATGCTGCCGGTGCGCAGTTGGTACAAGCTCGAAAGCCTGATTACGCTCAACCACATCAACAACATGTCCAAGCTCATGCTGACGACCTCGTTGATCGTGTGCTACGGCTACTTCTCCGAGGCCTTCTTCGCATGGTACAGCGGAAACCAATACGAGCGTTTCATGATGTTCAACCGCATGACCGGTCCGTATTGGCCGGCTTACTGGATGCTGCTCTTCTGTAATTTCCTCGTGCCGCAGCTCCTGTGGTCCGCGCGCATCCGCGTCAGCCAATGGCCGCTGTGGATCATCACTATCGTCATCGGCATCGGCATGTGGCTCGAGCGCTACGTCATTGTGGTCACGAGCCTCACGCGCGATTTCATGCCCTCGCTGTGGGGCACTTACCACGGCACGATTTGGGACTGGCACGTACGTGGGCACGCTGGGCTTCTTCACTTTCTGTATGGCGCTCTTCATCCGCTTCCTGCCGATGATTGCCGTGCACGAGGTGCGAGTTACGCAGCACAAGGCCACGGGTCACGCGCACTGAGCGAAGGGTGATTTGATGCACGACTCACACGATAACGGACCGAAGGTCTTCGGAATCGTCGCGGAATACGACGATCCCGACGCGGTGCTCAAGGCGGCCAAGCTGGCCTATGCCGAGGGCTACCGCGAGATGGACGCGTATTCGCCCTTCCCGGTGCACGGCCTGGCCGAGGCGCTTGGCATGCACAAGACGCGGCTGCCCTGGTTCACACTGGCGGCTGGTCTCACCGGCGCGGCGACGGGTTTCCTCCTGCAATACATCGGCAATGTCTGGCACTACCCCTACGACATCGGCGGCAAGCAGGTGTTTAGCTGGCCCATGTACCTGCCGATCACCTTCGAGGCGACCATCCTCTTCGCGGCCTTCACGACCGGCTTCGCAATGATTTTCCTCAACGGGCTGCCGATGCCCTATCACGCGATGTTCAACGCGAAAAATTTCGACCGCGCCACGAGCGACCGTTTCTTCCTCTGCATCGAGACGAAGGACCGCAAGTTCGACGCGCACAAGACCCGCGAATTCCTCCAGCGCTTGCAGCCCAAGCCCTTGGACGTGTCGGAGGTGAGCGAATGATGCGACGACTCTTCGCAAAGACGGACGGCGCGGTGCTCTGCGCCGCGGCGTTGTGCGGGTGCCACCTCGACATGTGGCAGCAGCGGCGCTACGAGCCGCTCGAGAAGGGCGCGTTCTTCGGCGCGGGCGAAAGCGCCTCACGCACGCTGGTCGAAGGTACAGTGCCCTACCAGATGGCCAAGCTCGACACGCACTACTACCAGGGCCGCGTCAACGGCGAACTGGTTGATGCCCTCCCTGCGCAGGTTCCGCTTACGGCCGAACTGGTCCAGCGCGGACACGATCGCTTCGGGGTCTATTGCACGCCCTGCCACGGCTTGACCGGCCATGGCGACGGTATGGTGGTGCAGCGCGGCTTTCCGCAGCCGACCTCCTACATGGATCAGCGGCTGCTCGAAGCGCCGCTGGGCTACTTCGTCGATGTCATGTCCAACGGCTTCGGCCGCATGTACGGCTACGCGTCGCGCGTGCCCATCGAGGACCGCTGGGCGATCGCCGTCTACGTCCGCACTATCCAGTTGAGCCAAAACGCCACGCCCGATCTGCTTCCCGCGGACGTGCTCGAGCAAGCGCGCCAACCCCGGCCGGGCCAAGAAGCCGCGGACGCGCCCGCCGAAGGAGCCACCCATGAGCAATAAAACCACCCTACCCGATCGACTCGGGCTGATTCGCACCGCGGGCCCCGTCGTGGGCGCGGCGGGCGTCGCGGCCGCGCTGGTTCTCTCCTTTGCGTTTGGCAATCGCGAGTTGTTCTTCCACGCCACCTTCTATTCATTCTGGATTCTGAACGGACTGTGCCTGGGGTCGATGGCCTTTATCCTGATCCATCACCTCACAGCCGGTAGTTGGAGCTTCGTCGCCCAGCGCGTCTTCGAGGCCTTCACTCGCACGCTGCCCATACCCGCCGTCATGTTCCTCATCGTCTATCTCGGCACGGTCCTCGGCGGACACCACATGTACGACGCGTGGGTCCATCCCGACAGCCACACCGTCAAGCTGAAACTCGAGTACCTCAACATCCCCTTCTGGACCGCGCGCGCCGTCTTCTACTTCGCGGTGTGGTTCACGATCATTCATTTCTTCAACAAGTGGTCGCGCGAACTCGAAACTACGGGCAACGCGCTCATCACGCTCAAGTTCCGCACCTGGGCGCCCTTCGGACTCATCGCGTACTGCTTGACGATGACCTTCGCGGCGGTGGACTGGGGCCAGTCCATCGAGCCCGAGTGGTTCTCGACCATGTACGCGCCGCTCACCTGGATTAGCCAGGGCCTGACCACTTTCGCCGTTACCACCTTACTCCTCGCGCAGTTGCAGCACCAGAAGCCGCTCTCGCGCTATATCCACGTTGACCACTTCCACATCTACGGCACCTTCATGTGCGGTTTCATCGTGCTGTGGACCTACATGAGCTTCTCCCAGTTCCTTATCATCTGGTCGGGAAACCTGCCCGAGGAAATCCATTACTACCTCGATCGTTCCAACAACCAACTCTACCGCGCGATCATCCTCATATTGATGCTCGGCCACTTCCTCCTGCCCTTCATGGTGCTCTTGCAGCGCCGCATCAAGCGCAACGTCACCACACTGTGCTGGGTGGCGTTCTGGGTCCTGGCAATGCGCCTGGTCGATATCTTTTTCTGGTTCGTACCGGCCTTCCACCACGGCGACACGAGCGTGCCCTGGCGCGATATGATTGTCTACGCGTGCGCCCTGGTCGGTTTCGGCGGGATATTCTTCTGGTACTTCCTGGGCCAATTGACGAAGCTGCCGCTCTTGGCGCTGAACGATCCACGACTGTACGAGGCGCTCAGCCCTGGCCACGGGCACGGTGCCGGCGAGGAGGTCGCTGACCATGCATGACCACGGACACGATCACGGTACGCCCGAACAGAAGGGCTACGAAGTCAGCGACGTCCATGTCAAAATAATCCTCATCGCTGGGGTGGGCATCGTCGTGATGACCGCCGTCGCGTACGTCATCGGGACCTTCGCCACCAAGTATTTTCGCGCGCAACCCGCCATCGGCAGCTACCGGCCCACGCCCCTCGCCGCCGAAGGCCAGGCGCAGTCCTGGGACCTCCCGGTGCGCCTCCAGGTCGATCCGCCGCGCGCCCTCGTCGAGTTCAAGGTCGAGCAGAAGGCCGTGGCAAACAGCTTCGGCGTCGTGAGCGAGAAGCCTGAAATCTACCGCATTCCCGTCGAGGCCGCGATGAAGATTGTGGCCGAGAAGGGCCTGCCCAAGTTCCCCCTCGTCGCCCCCGCGGAAGGACAGACCAAACCGTGACCCTGCGCGCGCCACATATCGCGCGGCGAGTTCGCGGCGGTGCCTCATGGCCCCTCGCGCTCGCGGTTCTGTGCGTCGCCGGTGCGGCCGCGGCGCAGATCGCGCCCGCGCCTTTCGAGCCCCTGAACATCATGGGGCCCAATCCGCAAGAACAGTTCAAGGACATAAAAATCGAGCAACACCTTGATGCGCAGGTCCCGCTCGACTTGATCTTCCGCGACGAGAACGGCAGCCAGGTCACGCTCGGCGAAGCGATGGACGGCAAGCCCGCGGTGCTGGCGCTCGTGTATTACGGCTGCCCCTCCCTGTGCAACGTCGTACTCAACGGCGTCGAAGGCGTCGTGGACGCGACGAAGTACGAGATCGGCAAAGACTACTCCGTCATCACCGTGAGTATCGACGCGACCGAGACCCCTGAGCTCGCCAAGGAAAAGAAAGCGGCGCACATGAAGAACATGCACCGCGATGGTGCGGAGAACGCCTGGCATTTCCTGACCGGCGACGAGGCATCGATCGAGCGCCTCGCGAGCACCGTGGGCTTTCGCTACGCTTACGATCCCAAGACCAAGCAATACGCCCACGCGGCC
>VFKU01000472.1 GCA_009885415.1 Rhodothermota bacterium | reverse complement strand
TCAAGGCGATGTCCTGAGAACTGGGTTCCGGGTCACCGCTGGGGTGGTTGTGCGCCACGATGACAAAAGTGGCATTTTCGCGCACCGCCTGGCGAAACACGTCCCGCGGCGCCGCCAAGGTGCCGTCCAGCCCGCCGTGGGAAATGTCCTTCACCGACAAGACCTCGTTCTTCGTCGTCAAAAGCACACACTTAAAGACCTCGTGCTCGTAGTCTTTATAGCGCACCATGAGAAGTTTTGCCACATCTTCCGCGCCGCGAATCTTCGGCCGGCCCCGCTCCTGAAACGCCGCCAGCCGCTTGCCCAGCTCCAGCGCCGCCTTCACCTCAATCGCCTTCACCCGCCCCACCCCCACCACTTCCTGCAATTCGGTAAGCGAGGCTCGCGACAACCCCCGCAACCCGGAAAAACGCTTCACCAGCGTCTCCGCCAGCGACACCGCCCCCTGCGTGCGCGTCCCCGTGCGAAAGAGGATGGCCAGCAACTCCGCGTCCCGCAGCGCCTCCGCCCCCACCTGCTCCAGCCGCTCGCGCGGACGCTCCTCCTCCGGCATTTCGCGCACACACGTCGACACCAAAGCCCCGTCCAGCGCCAGCATAAACCTCTCCCCATAGAGGGCATACCGCCCCACCCTAGACGCCGCCCGCCTCTCCTTTCTTTCACCTCCCCCCAAAAAAAGAATCGACCACCGATGCACCATGATAGACACCGATATACGCTGCGACGAAAACGTAATTCCGGGTGGCCGCAACCGTGACCAATTCGCCACGCGCCGAAATCATCCGATTTCCCTTGGAAGTTATCGAGGTCCCAATTTCACACAACAAATCGGTGTCCATCGCTGTTCATCGGTGGTCGATTCAACACCCTTCGGCCAGGACTCCACATGCGATCCGATCAATCCCTGCCAAATCCCTCCCAAATCGGACCTTCGCGTAGCCCGCCGCTTCCATGATATTCCGCACCGCACCGGCCTGCCCCTGTCCGATCTCCATCGCCAGCAATCCTCCGGGGCCAAGATGATCACCCGCCCCGGCGACAATCCGCCGCACGCAATCGAGCCCATCCTCCCCGCTGATCAAGGCCCCCGGATCCTCATAGCGCCGGATCGTCTCGGAGAGCCCCGCCCAGTCTCCCGCCGCCACATAGGGGGGGTTCGCGCAAATCACATCGAAAGGCGGCTCGCCCGCCGGCACCGCCGCGAAAAGATCGCCGGCCGCCACGTGCACGCGTTCGCCGAGTCCATGACGTGTCACGTTGCGCCGCGCCAACTCGACATAATGCGGCTCGCGGTCCGTCGCCAGCACCCGCGTGCCGGGAGCGTTCTTCGCGATCGCCACCGCCACACACCCGGTCCCCGTACACAACTCGAGCACCCGCGCCGGCCCCGCGCCGATGAATTCGATCACCGCCTCAACCAGGTGCTCGGTCTCCGGCCGAGGAACGAGTACCGGCGGCTCGACCTCTATCTCCAGCGAAAAAAATTCCCAAGTCCCCAGAATGTGCGCGATCGGCTCGCCTGCGGCGCGCCGCGCGAGAAGAAATTCGAATTCGACCGTTTCGACCGCCTCGCTCAGCCGCGACAGCAGCCCCCCGCGCGTCCTGCCAAGCGCATGCATGAGCAACAGCTCCGCGTCCAGCCGGGGTGTTTCGCTCACCGCAGCGAGTCTCTGCTCCGCACGTTGCAGCGTCTCGGCGACCGTCGGCATGCGCGGCCCGGCTCAGGCTTCGGCGAGCTGCGCCGCGCGATCCGCCGCGATGAGCGGATCGATCACGCCCTGGAAATCGCCGTCCATCACTTGCTCAAGCCGGTAGATCGTCACGTTGATCCGGTGGTCCGTCACCCGGTTCTGCGGGAAGTTATACGTGCGGATGCGCTCGCTGCGGTCCCCGGAGCCCACCTGGTTCTTCCGGTTGGCCGATCGCTTCGCGGCCTCCTCGGCCTGCATCCGTGCGAAAAGCCGCGCCTTCAAAATCAGCAAGGCCTTGGCCTTGTTCTTGTGCTGCGATTTCTCGTCCTGACACGTCACCACCAGCCCGCTCGGCTTGTGCGTCACGCGCACCGCCGAGGCCGTCGTGTTCACACTCTGCCCCCCGGGGCTCGAGGAGCGATACACGTCGAATTGCAG
>VFKU01000155.1 GCA_009885415.1 Rhodothermota bacterium | reverse complement strand
TCGGCTTAGAGACCGTACAATGCTCCGTATTTCGTCTCCAAATACCTCAAGTAGGGCTCGACACCGGGATCCTTCCCCGTCGCATCGCGCACGATCTCGGCGGGCAGTTTGCGCCGTCCCACGCGATGGACTTTCTCGCGCAGCCAACTCAGAAGCGCGCAGAAATTCCCTTGTCCGATCTGCTCCCAGAGCGCGGGGAGGTCTCGCTGAATTTGTTCGAACAACTGCGCGCCATAGACGTTTCCTAAAGTATAGGTCGGGAAATATCCGAAGGCGCCGTGGGACCAGTGCACGTCTTGCAGGCAGCCCTGCGCGTCGTCGGGCACGTCAAGCCCAAGATACTGCTTCATCAACGCGGCCCAGCGCTCGGGTACTTCGGCAGTCTTGAGCCGGCCTTCGATCAGGTCGACCTCAATCTCGAAGCGCAGGATGATGTGCAGGTTGTAGGTGCATTCGTCGGCTTCGAGGCGGCGCAGTGTCGGCTCGACGTGGTTGACCGAGCGGTAGAGCTGGTCCGGCGTGACGCTCTTCATCTCTTCGGGGAAGAACCCGCGCAGGACTTCGCCGTAGTGACTCCAAAACGCGCGGCTTTGGCCCACGAGATTTTCCCACATGCGCGACTGGCTCTCGTGGATGCCGAGCGAGACGGCCTGGCCGAGCGGCGTGCGGCGATCTTCGACGCGCAGGCCCTGCTCGTAGAGCGCGTGGCCGCCTTCGTGCAGCGAGGCCATCATGCCGGCGAAAAGGTTGTCCTCGTAGACGTGGGTGGTGACGCGCACATCGAAGAGATCGAATTCGGAGGTGAAAGGGTGCTCGGCCTTGTCTTGACGGCCAGCGTCGAAATCGTAGCCCATGTCCTTGAGCAGGCGGAGCGTGAAGTCCCACTGCTTGCTCGTGTCCCATTTCTGGTCCAACCACGCCAAGTCGGCCTGTTTCGGCGATTTCACGATGCGCGCAATCAGCGCGCTCTGCCGCTGGGCGAGCGTGGCGAACATGGGCCGTAGCGCCTCGACCCGGAGCCCGCGCTCGTAGTCTTCGAGTAGTGCGTTGTAGGGCGAGTCTTCGTAGCCCATCAACTCGGCGCGTTCGCGGCACAATTCGACCAGCGTTTCTAGTTCCGGCCGGAAGAGTTTGAAGTCGCTCGCCTTCTTCGCCCGGATCCACGACTGGAACCCGCGGCTGGTCGCTTCGGCGAAACGCGCGACGAAGGACTCGGGCAGTTTCGTCGCGCGGCCGTAATCGTAGGCCGTCTCGGAGACGAGCTTCGCCTCGTCGGCCGCAAGTCCATGCGGGCCGTACAAACGCTTCAACAATTCACCGATCGATCGGTCGGTGAAGAGCCGGTGCGCAATGCTCGATAAGGTGCCCAGTTGTTGCCCACGCGCGTCCGCGGCCTTGGGCGGCATGTTGACTTCCTGGTCCCAATTCAACAGGCCCACCGCGGCCCGCACATCGAAAACCTCGGCCAATTTAGTGCGCAGTTCATCTAACCCGGCGACAGGCATCGTTTTCCCCTCGAGAAGAAACTCTGCCCCATCATACCCAAACCCAGAGGAGGGTCGCCGCTGTGATGTCTTTTCGCTTACCGATCTTCGGTTTCCCGGTAGAGAGCTCTTAGGCCCCGGCAGGAACAATTGATGATCCCCCCTCCGGGACTGACTACGATCCGAACAATACTCGAGCCAATACTGGGGCGCAGTGAGGCTAACGGATGAAATCGAGCAGGCTCGCCTGAAGGACCCGGCCCGCGGCGTTGAGCGCCGATTCGTAAGCGTTCTGCGCGATGTTCAGTTGGAGTACGGTGTCCGCATAATCGGCCTCGGTCTTCTCCGAGATCAGTTTCCGCAGCCGGACATTGCCGTCCAGCAGCCCGTTGTTGACGAGTTCGAGGCGGTTCTGCGTGGCGCCGATACGCGCGAGGCCGTAAAGCGTTTGCTCGAGGGCGCTCTGAATCTGGCCGAGCTGCACGTTCTGCACGTTGGTCTGGTTGCCCGCGCGCAAATCGTCGCGAATACCAATCAAGGTCGTAAATATGTCGATCGTGTCCTGAAAGGCCTGTGGGCCGGGAATGTTTACGTCGACCTGGGAGCCTTCTTCAATTTCTATCGAGACGATCTCGTCATTGCCGTTGTAGGTGACCGCCGTGATCTCCCCGCCCACGCGCGTCGCGGTGTACGCATCATCGAGCGTACGCGTCCCCGCAAAAATGCTCCGGCCGTTGGTGCGCGTGTTCGATGCGTTGAATACGCTCTCGATCAAACTGTCGATCTCGAGCGCGAGCGCGTCGAGTTGCGCCTGGCTGCTCGTGCCGTTCGCC
>VFKU01000850.1 GCA_009885415.1 Rhodothermota bacterium | reverse complement strand
CACCAAAAAACGGCCCCTGCACGAAGTGAGCTCCAGCGAACTGCGCCGGGCCGTGAACGCTCTAAACCACCGACCCAGAAAGAAACTCGGATACCGAACACCCCACGAAGTCTTTCGCCCAAAAACTGTCGCACTTGACTTGTGAATTCGCACGTCAAAAATCCACCTACCGCATCACCCCCGCCGGCCGCACCGCGCTCGCCCAGTACCTCGATGCCATGCAGGCCGTAATCGAATCCGTCAAACAGAGTCGCCGAAAATAATTCACTACTTCCCTGAAGCTGTCGAGTCCGCCGCCGGCCGCGCAGCCAACACCATCCTCAAAAACGTCGTGAATTCTTCAGGCGTCACTTCAAGCTTGCTCAAAGTGTTCATCGCCGCGATGCGATGCACGATGACGATGTCGGACTTCGGCAGGACGACGACCCGGTGTCCACCCGATCCCGCCGCCGCGAAGGCGCCCTCCTCCGTCGTCACGCCGAAGAGTTGCAGCGTATCCGGCTTCGCCGTCCACCACATGTAGCCGAAGCCGCCATAGGGATGTTTGTCGCCCGGCACATGCGCCCGCGTGCTCTCGCGCACCCACGCCTCGGGCACGATCTGTTCCTGCCCCCAGCGCCCGCCGCGCGCATACAACAGCCCGAAACGCGCCAAGTCGCGCGTGGAAAGATTGAACAGGTACGCCGGATGCTCGGATGAGTTCGCGCGCATATACCGTCCGTCCTCCGGCATGAAGTCTTGCATCCCAATCGGCCGCGCGATGCGCTTCTCAAATTCGGCAAAAAGATCCCCGCCCGCCGCCTGCGCGAAGATCGTCCCCAGCACGTTAAAGTCCCAATTGTTGTAGAAGAACCGCTCGCCCCGCGCGGCGCTGCCTCGTGCCGGACGGTTCCGCGCCATCGAGGACGGCTCATACGCCGCAGGGTGATACACCCCCGAACGCGCCGTCAGAAGATCAGCCACCGTCGCCTTCTTTTCCTCCTCCGTCAGCGATGGCTCCAAGTCGCCAATCCCAAGCTCCCCCATCGTCGCATCCAGCCGAATCGTGCCCTTAGCCACTTCCATCCCAATCATCGCGCTGAGCAGACTTTTCCGCATCGATTCGCAAGAATACTTCGCCTCGATGTCCCCCCACTGCGCGACGATAACGCCCTTATGGATCACCATCACCGCGGCAGTATCAATACCCTCCGTATACTTTCGCGCCTCGGCGAGCTTCTCCGCGGACCAGCCCACTTCCGCAGGAGTCTTCGCGACCCGCCAGATCTCGGCCGGATACACCGTTCCGGCCGTCTCGTCTGCGGCGTGCGCCAATGAAACAACGGCCATCATCCCCAATAGAAACGCCGCAACGCACACACGCATGGCTCGACCCTCCCAACTCGCACTAACGCCCGAGGATTGGACAAGCGCCGACGCCACCGGGTTTGATCGACGTCCCCCAAATTCCGCCTACCCTGTTGCATTCCCGCGCCCGATTCCGCACGATACTCCCGGCGCGTCAAGGGTTTTACCCTTGTCTCGCGCCCGCACGTCTTGCTCGGGGGTTTCCGCCAGTGCAACAAGCGGACAATATATATAGGCACATCGGGAGGGCGAGCCACGGGAGGGTCGCGCTCCCGCGCGACCGCAACGCGCGCCAGACGCCCCGCCCTCCTCTGCGTACCTCCGCGTCCTCCGCGGTTAAAAAGGGCCTATGTCCTTACTCGAAGTAGACGACCTCCGGACCTACTTCCACATGCGCGAGGGTGTCGTCCGCGCGGTGGATGGAGTCTCCTACACTGTCGAGCCCGGCGAGACCCTCGGCATCGTCGGCGAATCCGGCTCCGGCAAGTCCGTCTCGTGCTACGCGCTGCTCGGCCTGCTCCCCCGCGCGACCGCCCGCATCGAAGGCGGCACCGCCCGCTTCGGCGAGCGCGACTTGCTCAAATGCACCGCCCGCCAACTCCGCGGCATCCGCGGCAAGCGCATCTCGATGATCTTTCAGGACCCCATGACCGCGCTCAACCCCTACCACACGATCGGCGCACAGATCGCCGAGCCGCTTATCCGCCACGAAGGCCTCTCACGCCGCGCCGCGCGCCGCCGCGCGCTCGACATGCTCACCGCCGTCGGCATTCAGGACGCCGAGCGCCGCCTCGGCGCCTACCCGCACCAGTTCTCCGGCGGCATGCGCCAGCGCGTGATGATCGCGATGGCGCTCATCACGCGGCCTGAGCTCCTCATCGCCGACGAACCCACCACCGCGCTCGATGTCACCGTGCAAGCGCAAATCCTCGACATCATTAAAACCATGCAACGCGAACTCGGCATGGCCGTCGTCCTCGTCACCCACGACCTGGGAGTCGTGGCCGAGCTCGCCGACGACATCATGGTGATGTATGCCGGCCGGGCCGCCGAGT